>JAYRNY010000862.1:0-9102 GCA_041911975.1 bacterium
TTGACCGTGCGTCCTTGCCTGACGGCAACGAATATTTCATCCTCGTCAATGTCTGCCAGAAACGGCAGCACATCCAGTGCCCTTTTTCCGACCGCCTCCATGGCCGAAATGGAAAAGAGCTTTTCCATTGTCTTGTTCCAAATTGCGATGTGAAAGCTCAGGTCGTATGCGATGACGCCTTCCATGCTCATGTTCACGAGCATGGGACCGATAAGAGGAGCCAGGTTGAGGTTGGTCGGCGCAACAACTTTGCTTTTTTCCACCGCCCGCATGGAAGCACGCATGATGAATTCGTGATTCAAACGTCCGGAGGCCAGACAATCTATCGCGCCAAATCCCATGAGCCGGCGGCGATACTCTTCGTCCTCTGGCCCGCCAAAGACAATCAGGGGAGCGTTCGGCAGGGCCGCCAGTACTCCTTTCAGGACTGACTCCGGGTTGGAGTCCGTTATTTCACGCCCGACAAAGAGAACCTGACAATTAGCAACGCGAAAGTCTCTCAGTGAATCCGTCCACTCTTGATCGACTGGAGCCAGGTAGGTATGACCTTCTTCGCGGTCAAAGGCAGTTTGCAGTGAAGATCGGTCCTTTTCACTGCCGCCCACGATAAAGGCTCTTAAATGCGATCCGTTAGACGACATTTGCTCCAGAGTTTATACTTGCGCACCTATAAATAGTATTACCCCAATTCATACAACCCTCTTCACCCTTTTGGGGGGATTATGCAAAACGGGCGAAGAAAAAACAGCTGCTATCGGTTTGTGGTATCACAGCCGGTACCATTTCCGGTTTGCGGGATTGGGCTGATTTAATCCAATTCGTCATCTAAAAGGGGCGCCAAAAGTAAAGGTATGTTTGCCTAAGCGGGGCTGGTAGAGCCCGGATGTTATAATCAGCGTTTGCATCACCCGGTCCGGCCTTGCTTTTCAGCCCTCCGCCGCACTCCCGAGCACGATGCTCCCGAAGACGAGATGGAGAAGAGAAGATGAGTGTCGCTTATACGATCCTGCTGGTGGCACAAGCCGTGCTTGGCTTGATCATGATTCTTATGGTCTTGCTTCATGCCCCCAAGGGTGAAGGTATGGGAGGTATCGGCGGCGCGGCTACGATGTTCTCCGGAAGGCGCGGCGCTGAATCCGGTCTGGACAAGCTCACCTGGGGCATTTTCCTGCTCTTCCTCGTACTCTGCGTACTCTCCGGTTTCGGAATAGTCAAGTAAACATGCCTTTCAGGCTCCCCACGCAAGATGAGAAGGCTCAGTATGTTTTGAGCCAGTTCGATCGCATTGCCAGAGGCTATGACCTGGCCAACGATTGCATCTCCATGGGTATGCACAGACTCTGGAAGGCTAAGGCTGTAAACACTTTACTGGCGGGCGATAGAGGAAGTTATCTCGACGTCTGCTGCGGCACAGGCGACCTGGCTCTCTCAATTGCAAATCGCCTGAATGGCGGGAAAGTAACCGGGCTGGACTTTTCGGGAAACATGCTCGATGTTGCCCGTAGCCGGGAGGCACGCCATCGCAGCAAGAAAAACCTGGCTGCTCAATTAGATTGGGTTAAAGGTGATGCACTCGACCTGCCTTTTGCCGATAGCTCTTTTGACGGCGCCATTGTCAGTTTTGGACTGCGCAATGTCAGTGACTATCAGAAAGCCATAGACGAGATGGCTCGGGTGGTTCGTCCGGGCGGCAAGGTGATCAATCTCGACCTTGGAAAACCTGAAGGACTCATCTTTCCCCCGCTTTTCGCCTTCTATTTCGGTCAGATAGTGCCGATCATCGGACAGGTGCTGCAAAACGACCGCAAAGCCTATACGTACTTGCCTGAGTCAAAACGCAATTACCCCGACCCTGAAGGCATTAGCGCGCTTTTCAAAAATGCCGGGCTGACTGAGGTGAAACACGTCAAATTGGCATCCGGTTCTGTCGCCCTTACTTCAGGAACGGTGAAGTGACAGCTTCAACTGATGTTCTCGCTCAAACGCGCCCAAAGAACTGCATTTGCGTGGTCGTCGGCGACATGTCTGCCGACAAGCATGTGGCAAAGCTGGTCGGGCATTTGAAAGAACTCCAGCCTGATCTTCACATCTTCGGTGTCGGCGGCCCGGAGATGGAAAAAGCAGGCGCGGAGCTGCTTTTTAACTGCCAGGATTTCGCTGCGGTGGGCATCTTCAGGCTGATTCACAAAGTGCCGATGTTTGCCAATATTCGCAAATGCATTCTCGATGAGATTGAAAAGCGCAAGCCTGGATGTGTTTTGCTGGTTGATTTCGGAGGATTCAACATCGGATTTTCTTCGGCTGTGCGCAATCGTTTTAAAACACTGCCAATCGTCTATTTCATTTCCCCGCAAGTCTGGGGTTCGCGCCCATGGCGATTGATAGAACTGGCGCGCAACGTTTCTAAAATGTTGGTCATCTTTCCATTCGAGCAGGCAATTTACGAGCGCAAAGGCATCAAAGCCCGCTTCGTTGGTCATCCTTTGATGGTAAATCCTCAGGTCTGGGAGGAAAAACACAGCCGCCAGCAAGTTATGGAAGGGCTCGGTCTCGATCCTCAAAAGCCTCTGGTAGCAATTTTTCCCGGCAGTCGAAAGCAGGAAATTACAGACCATATGCCGGTGGTTGCCCAGGCGGTCAAATGGGCGCAACGGGTGCGTCCGGACATTCAATTCGTCCTCTCTCAGTCAAATGAGCGTATTGCCGGTCTGATCAACGAACAAATGGAGAAACAAAGTCTGCAAGCCGGTCCGGGTAAAGGACTACTGCTAGTTTCCTCGGACGAGAATTACAAATTGCTCAGTATTGCCGATCTGGTCTGGGCCAAATCGGGCACGACCACGCTGGAGACGACGTTGTGCGGCACTCCCATGATTATTTTCTACAGGGGAGACTGGCTGAGCTTTTTCCTTGTTCTCTGTTTCAAAACGGTCAAAAGAGTCGGCTGGCCTAACCTTTTGGCGGGGCGAGATCTGGTGCCTGAACTAATTCAACTGGATTGTCGAGCGGAGAAGCTCGTAGAATATACGCTCGATTTGATCGACGTTCCTGCTTTGAGACAGGAGATGGCGGCGGAACTGAAAAGACTGCGCGATCAGCTGGGGCAGGGCGATTTTGCCAAAAACGCAGCAGTGGAAATACTGGAGATCATTGGGTGCCGGACAGCGTAAAAGGTCAGCTCAAGCCACAAGAGTCTGACTTAGCTCCATCGAAGACCGAACAGACCGGCGTCGACCGGTCGGCTCCGCCTGTAAGAGATATTGCGAAAGATCCAACGCAAGCGCAGATTTACTTGCGCATGATCAAGTACATAAGACCGTATTGGTTCATGTTTGTGCTCGGTTTGATTGCCGCTGTTCCATCCGGTGCAATGGATGGTGCAATTGCCTGGCTGGCCGGTCAAGGACTGCAGAAGATCATCGTGGAAGGGCATGAGAAACTGATTTATTACGTTCCGCTTGCCGTTCTAATCATTGCCACGTCCCAGGGCGTTTTCCGTTTTCTCGAATCCTATTGCATTAGATATGTCGGTGCCGCTGCGATTAGAGACTTGCGCGATGAGCTTTTCCGCCATCTCGAAAAACAGCCGCTGCTCTATTTTCAAGGGCAATCGTCAGGCGTTTTGATCGGGCGCATGGTCAATGATGTCGCCATAATTGAAAACGCGATTTCGCAAACTTTCCAATCGATGATCAGCCGTATGATCACTCTCATCTCACTGGCGGCTGTCGTCATCATGCAGAGCTGGTGGCTGGCTATCGTCGCTCTGAGCATCCTTTCCTGCATTGTTCTTCCGGTTGGAATTCTTGGACGTAAAATACGCAAATCGTCGAGAAAGAGCCAGGAAGCAATCGGAGATCTGGTTTCGGTTTTGTCCGAGTCGATTCAAGGTGCAAAGATCGTTCAATCCTTCAATTTGGAAAATTTCCAGACCGACAAGTTTGTCGGCACCAATCAAAGTTTTTTCCACAACACGATAAAAGCTGCCCGACATGAAGCGCTGCTCTCTCCCATCCTGGCATTCATCGGTGCCGCCGGAATTGCCGCCGTCATGTGGATCGCCGGATACCAGGTCGTTCATCACCACATGTCCATAGGATCTCTCACGTCCTTTGTAATCGCACTCTTGCTCCTTTACTCGCCGATTAAAAACATCGGTCGCATCAACGGCGTCATCCAACCTGCTCTGGCTGCCGCCACCCGCATTTTTGAAGTTCTCGATCGCCGCCCGGACTTGACCGAGGTAAGCGATGCGAAGGAATTACAAGCTGTTCCTCATCAAATCAAATTCGACAAAGTCTCATTCCAATATCCCGGCACCAATCAAGAAGTCCTGCGCAACATCGATTTCGAGATCCCCGCCGGGCAGTTGATAGCTCTGGTGGGACTATCCGGCTCAGGAAAATCAACACTGGCAAACTTAGTGCCGAGATTCTATGACATCACATCCGGTGCCATCACAATCGACGGCGTCAATGTCAATCAGTACAAGCTTGATTCGCTTCGCTCCACGATTGCCGTCGTTACGCAGGATAACTTCCTGTTCAACACGACAATTGAAGAGAATATTCGCCTGGGCCGCCTGAACGCCACTCGTGAAGACATCGAGCAGGCTGCGCGCGCTGCCTACGCGCATGATTTTATCCTGGACTTGAAGGACGGATATGGCACGCAAATCGGCGAGCGCGGAGTGCGGCTTTCGGGCGGGCAACAACAACGTCTCGCCATTGCCAGAGCATTTCTCAAAGACGCACCTATACTCATCCTTGACGAGGCCACCAGTTCTCTCGATAACGAATCTGAAAAGATGGTACAAGCAGCGCTCAATGACTTGATGGAAGGCCGAACAGTGATAGTCATCGCTCACAGACTGTCTACTGTCCGCCATGCCGACCGCATCCTCGTGCTTCAGGAAGGAAGCATCGTCGAGTCCGGCAATCACGATACTTTGATTTCGCATAACGGCGTCTATAAACGACTGATTGAAGCTCAATTCGCACGGCAAGAGAGCTAAAACAACGATAGAATAGGTCTTCAGGGGAAACCCCCGTCTGTTATTCCATTGGAAATGGAATAATGAGGAAAAGTCCGGGGGTACTGGCGAATGGAATGTATTAATTGTGGAAGCCAGCTAGAGGCGAATTGGACGCATTGCCCGCACTGCGGCAAGTTCAAGTCAGTGTTCAAACAGCCGATTACCGACGAAGCCGTTGATGGTATTTATGGCAGGATGACGGGTGGAAAGTCTAAGGACCAGGACTCCGGCGAGTACAAAGGCGGATCCGGATCTTACGGCTCGGGCGTGCGCGCGCAGGTCTTCGAGGTAATCGTCAGGCAAGCAATAGCAGGCGCTCCCTGGCGCGAGATCTGTGAAGGACCTATGGCAGTCAACAAAATTACCCCCGATGAGGTTCAAGCCGAAGTAGATCGCCGTCGCAAGGCCATGGGTATCAAATCGGACAAGAAAGGCAAAGAAGACAAGTCCTCCAAAGGAAAAAAGACGAGCGCGTCGGAAAAAGACAAATCGACATCTTCCGAGAAACGGACCGACTCTTCATCCGACGAAATTCACAAAGATGCACATAATGAGAATAACGAGAAGTGGGGATTTCCGAATTCGCCTCCTCGCCCTCCATTCGATCCGCACGGAGTAATCTCACCTTCAATCCGGCTGCAAAAACTGTATCAAAAGCTCTATGAGTTTCTTGAAAAGGCGCTGGAAGACGAACAGCAGAAGAAATACAGTCACAAGCTTCTGGCCGAACTTGGCGAAATTATGGATTCCATTTTGAGGATGGAAACGCTTTTGCACACTATTCAGACCGAGATAAGTGTGACTGCAGATCTGGAAAGAGAACTGCGCCGGACTTCCCGACCATTTGAACCACCAGATCATACAGGTGGCCCGCACCGCATCGATTGGTAGCCACTGTAAGGGAGCCGCCCCTCTACGACTCAGCTGCCTTAAATCGTTTCACTCGCGCCATTTGCGTGCCGGCAAGAACAAGGACGATACCGATTATCTGCGGCATGGTTACTGGTTCTTTCAACACCAATGCCGCGGCCAATATCAGTAACGGCCGTTGCAGCATGGTGATGACCGAAAGTCTGGTAGCGCCGACACTGCTGATCGCGTATAGAAATGCAATGTTGGCCAGTCCGGCGGCGATGCCAATCCACACTCCGAAATACCAGGCATTGGCCGGCATGTTGGCATTAAATGGAAGAATGACGAGCAGTGAAAAGACTGCTCCGACAGCCATTGTGCAGGCAGATGCCACGGCCGGATTTATCTCGTCGGTCAGCTTTTCCATTTGCACTCGATAAAATGACGATGTGACGACGGCGCCGAACATGAGCACCAAGCCGAGCGGCTGCACCATGAATTGCGACAGCTCGATACTCAAAATGACGCCCAGAAATGACAGCCAGAAGCCTGGCCAGAATAGTTTATCGAGTTCCTCTCTGCCCAGTCTTTGATTCAGCACTGCCACCAGAGCCGGTGTCGTCGTTACAACAGTGATGACAGTAACCGCTGATATGTAATAGAGAGCAAACATGGTGAAAAGGTTAGTGCCGATGAGAAGAAAGCTGGATACCGCCAGTTTCTTCAACTGAGCGCGATCGGCAATCTTGAATCGAAAGACAAAGCAGACAAGTGCGCACAGCAATGAAGCAAACACGCTTTTAAGCACGAACAAATGCCACGGGCTTAAATTCCCGCGAAAACCAAACTTGACAATGATCGGTTCTATGGAGGCTGCCAGCAGCGCTCCCATAATCCAGATCGTTCCCGAAAGACGCGATTCAGGACGCGGCGTACTAACCATTCAGCTTTCTAACAATCTCTCTTTGGCTCAGTCCTTGAAGCCCCATTTGGTTCAAGGTTCGTCCGTGAGTAAGGAAGTCAACGCCGCACATGACGGCGGACATATTTATAACAGAATCAATCGCCGGGGTTCTGAGATTCGCTAAACGCGCCAGTTCGTAAAGAGGAACATATGCAGTCGAGACGGTTTCCGAGAGCGTCTTGATCATGTCCTGCCAGGGGGCTGCCTGTCCATATTTGGGCACCATTGATACTGCCTCCAGAGGAGTTTGAGCAATGGCGCCGTACATTCTTAGAATACTGTGTGTGGTGGGTATTCGGGAAGTCGAGTAAATATCGGCAAGAAGATTCAGTTCGGATTCCAGATGATTGTATACATCATCGACCTTTTCGGTCATCGCGCCAACTAACTCGCTCAGTGCCGCGCTCATTTCGGCGTCGGCGCCAAATGCTTCAACAATTGGATAGACCATTTGCTGATATTCGCAAAGACCACGGCTCAGGAAGTTGCCGGCCGACTGCAGCTTCGGAAAAAGCCTGGTGACCATAGAGTCGCAATCAAATGTAGAGGCAGGGTTGGTGGAGGAGAATTGTCCCCACTGTCTCATTGCGTGAACTTTCACCGTGGCATTGTTTTTCCGCTCACAGTGAAATAGAGGATCGATTTCTGCAACCTTGACGCCGCAAACGCCATTGGCCAGTAGATATTTTTCGAACTCGAGGCAGGCACCAATACCGCCACCATAGAGGATAACCGTGTGTCTGGACCGCAGCCAGGGACTGAGGGACCACGCCAGTTCTTTATACATGGACTGGGGCGCGGCAATAATCAAATATGCACTTTCCGCAAGAAGCGTATCCGGTCTGACGCTCAACGTTTCACTGTCGTACTGTCCGCAAATCGCGCCTTCTGCCTTGATCGATGAAGGCTGTCCCGGCAATGAAGTGGTGCGATCGAGAACTTGAACAGGAAACCCCCTGCCGCTCAAATAGCATGCGACAGCAAACATGGCTGAACCGGAACCAGCGACGCCTATTGATGGAAAGCCAGGCGTGCTTTTGGTTTTTGTCTCATGGCTCAGTTTTCCAGGCGCAAAAACAACCGTCATCAGCGAGTACTCCTGCCGCTCACGACCAAAGACTTTTATTCAAAGAGGATGAGTGAAGTATAACTTCTCTTGGCCTTAACAAAATATTCAAAGATGGGAATTAATCTCACTTCTCGATTAATTCGCAAAATATCGCCTGTCTCTGCGGTTTCCGTTTAATCTCGTGCACGACAAGGCGTTGTCAATAGAGGCGCCTGCGTTGAAAGAGCACCAGGCGCGCCACCATGGAAAGCAGTGCTATCGGACGCTCGAGGCGAGCTCCGCGACCGGGCGTTTGCTCGCCTCTGGCGGCTCAGTCGGAGGCGTGACGCCCCGGCGGCGAGTCATGAAAGGCTTTTCGATTGTCAGGTAAGTGACGAATGACAGGCAAATCAAAGCAAACATCACGGACAACATGATCGTCACTTTTAGTGGCGAACTGGTAAACATTGTCGGATGGGTATTTATGTACAGCGAGGTGGGACCAAGCAGAAGATATTGCAGCAAATAGATGCTGAAGCTGATCGCGGCCAGAGTTTGCAATGGTTTCCAGCTGAATGCGCGCGCTTCGGAATACAAAATCGATAAAAACAGGCATGTTGCCAGCGCCAGTTTCGCAGCCGTCCAATATCCCGGCAGTGCCACCATCAAAACAAAGAACGCTATGCTCGAAACCGCCAGAACCTTGCGCGAGCCTGCTTCTGGTGCAGGCAGGTAGAATTTCGCCAGCGCGCCGAGAATGCCGGGCAGAAAGAAGGGCCAGACCACCTGCTCGGTCTGAACGGAAAACTGTTGCACTATCATGCACAAAATCACGGCGAAGACGGCACCCATTGCCATTTTCGACTTGGTCCAGATTGCCGAGGCGGGGATGAGCAAAAGATAGAACGCCCATTCAAAACTTAGTGTCCAGGCCACGCATATCAGCCTGAGCATGTTGAAACCTTTGAAATTAAGCGTATGGTGTATCCAGAAACCGTAAGTGGAAACTTTCATGGCTTCTCTGGCAGTCTGAGCCAGCGGAGCATTGACTTCTCTTGTGTAGAAAATTGCCAATGCCAGGGAGACCACCACCGCAAATGTATAAAGAGGAATGATTCGTCTAACTCGCCCCGAGAGAAACGAAATGGGCTTGATCTTTCCTTTCAGTGCTCTTTCGGTGAACAAGTAACCGGTCAGCGCAAA
>JAYRNY010000863.1:0-9130 GCA_041911975.1 bacterium
GCCGGTGGTTGCCGACAAGCCTTTGAAGAGTTTGTGACCGACGGCGAATGTTGCTGCGCCCGTACCGGCGCCCAACATAGTCGATTGCGTGGTGCGTCCGAGTCCGCCGAGCAGATCGAAATTGCCTTCCTTGGTCAGCCAGTTCTCGCGATGCATGCCTGTTTCCAGTGCACCACCGGCGCCACCAATGACGAGACCTTTTTCCCAGGTGCGCCAGGTCGTGCCGCCCACCTTGTCCATCATTATCTTCAGCCCGGCGCCTTTGCCGAAGCCCAGAAGACCATCGACTGCTACTTCACCTGCGGAAACATCAGGTGCGATCTTGATCTGGTCGAGAGCATGCACGGTGCCGGCCGCTATCCATGGAATCTTGCCTTTGCCAGGCAAGAACAGGGTGGCCGCCTTCAAAAAGCCTGTTCCGTAAGTGCTGACTTCGTTTTGCCATTTCATCGCATCGCGGTCGGCATTGACGGCGGCGGCGATTTCGCCTTGTTTGACGCTGCCTTGCTGCGCGCGCTGCTCGAGCTGCTTCAGCGCTGCCAGAGAATTTTCGTCTCCGCGATTGAGCAAATCAGTGGTCGCTCTGTCGAGGATGCCGCGGTGCTGTTCGATAAATTCGTGCTGGCGAATCTGCTCGCGCAAAGACTCGGCAGTGTCCGGCGGCGGCTCCTGCGCCTTGTTCAGTTCCGGGTTATTGAATCTAGAGAGACCTTCTGCCATTAAAGCCTGCTGTTATTCGCCTTCACCAGTTTTAGCGATTTGATTAGATTGGAGCATTTGATAGAGCCATTAGCTTGCTGCACAGATCTATTGATATATGCAGTTCTATATAGGCGATTTGAGCTTACGATTAAATCTTGCCACGGACAATGGGGAATCTCCCACGGCGCTCGCGCAGGCGCCATCTTGCGCCTTAGAAGCACTCAATTTATTAAGACGCGGCAAGAACCCGGGGCCACTTGAGGGATCTCAAAATGGGTTGGAAAGATCCGGCCACGTGGCATGAGACCCTAGGGTCTTAGTTCAATCCCGGCGAATCTTTGTCTGTTTTTCTGACTGTTTTTGTAGCCGCTTGTGTGTGTTTAAGAGTTTGAGGCGACGATGGCGAAAGTTCTTGTAATCGAGGACGAACCAGACTTCTCAGAACTGATTGGCAGTTGGCTCAAGACCGAACACCATACGGTCGAAACGGTCGACACTGGCGAAGACGGATTGGACCGCCTGAAATTCTACAAATACGACATTATCATCCTGGACTGGATGCTGCCGGGAGTCTCCGGCGTCGAGGTCTGCCGGGACTACCGCAGCACGGGCGGCACGACGCCCATCTTGATGCTCACATCCAAAAAGCATGTCGATGAAAAGTCGCAAGGACTGGATGCTGGAGCCGATGATTATCTGACCAAGCCCTTCGAGTTGAAGGAACTGTCGGCCCGCGTGCGCGCATTGCTCAGGCGCCCCAGTGCTTTTTCCGGTTCAATCCTGAAAGCCGGGTGCCTTGCGCTTGAACCCAACAGCTTCAAGGTACGCCGCGGAGACGAAGAAATCTCGCTTTTGCCCAAAGAATTTGCCTTGCTCGAATTTCTCATGCGCCACCCCAACCAGGTATTCAGCGCCGAGGCCATTCTCGACCGAGTCTGGGCGTCGGAGTCGGAAGCATCGCCCGAAACCATTCGCACATACATCAAACGGCTGCGCAAAAAGCTCGATGTGGAAGGCCAGCCGAGCATTCTAGCCACTGTTCATGGGGTAGGCTACAAGCTGGAGCCGCCGCCGGAATAGAAAGCAGCCGTCAGGCACGACAAATTCGGCGCCAATCGGCGCCAGCAGGCAATAGCCGAAAGCGCTAACGGAAACAAGGAGAAACCGGATCGGGATGACAATGAAAGTACTGATCATCGATGACGAAGAAGACAATCGCCAGATTGCCAACCTCGCTCTTACAATGATCGGCGGCTGGACGGTAATTGAAGCGGACGGCGGCGAGGCCGGGCTGCGTCTTGCCGAGGCTGAAAAGCCTGACGTCATCTTGCTGGACTTCGTCATGCCTTCGATGAATGGGCTGGAGACGTTGAAAGCGCTGCGCGGAAATCCTTCTACCGTCAAGATTCCCGTTATTTTCGTCTCGACAAAGTCTCTACAGGAAAGAGAAAGGGAATTGATGGATGCCGGTGCTCAAGGCATTTTGCAAAAACCATTCAATCCCACTCAATTGCCTGAGATGATCAAATCGATTACAGGACTTTCCTGACGAAGGGTAGGCATAATCGTTTCCAGCGGTAGGGCATATCCCTATGCCGCGACGTGGCGAATTTTCACAGAAAGTGGTCGCTTATGCGACCCCACAACCTGGACGGATGCGCGCAGGACGACGAGGAGTCGTCCGGAGCGAGTGCCGGAAGTGCGCGGCGCACGAAAGGCGAGGCGGGCGAGCCTCGAGTGCTTCCCACCAAAGTGGCGTAGCCGAGCTCAGAGCGCGTAAAGAAAATCCGGTCCCCTCAGCAGAGATGGTGGCTGAGAAGACCGGCTTTTTGGCTGCTGCGGGGTTAAGCTTGCACAACACCTATCACTTCAAGGAAGGCGTTCAAGAAGGACATCAGGCAAGCGAGGGCGCCAGTGTCGTTCTTCATTTCAACGGGCTTCAAGCCGGTTGCCGAGGCTTTGGCAGCGGGTTTTGCAGCGGGAGCTTGTGCGGCCGGCTGCTTGGTGCCTGTGTTACGCATGCTGGCTCTTTTTTGAAGGTTCTGCGCAACCAACTGGCGAGCGCCTTCCGAGTTTGCATAACCACCCATACTTCCATGTCCTGCGGTCAACGGCATAGCTTGTGCGTTCATCTCTAAATTTCTCTCCGATTTAACTAATCAGTCAGCCCTTGCATTGGGGATAACGGCCCCGGCAAAACTATTAGGGGGAAACTCAAAAAAAATTTTGAAAATCCCAAAAACCTCACAAGATTGGCGTTCTAGCGCCGAAGGAAATCCGCTGGGTAAGAGATCCCAGCTAGGAGCCTTTAAAGCATTCCGAAAAACTGGCAGTTTTCGCAATGCTCGAAGGTCTGAAAACGCCCTACTGCTGGCATTTGTAATTTCAAGTTCCGCAGTCCGCCCAGTCCTCATACGGAAGAACCATCACAGGCGCTGAAAAATCACCTTGACCTCAATTCGAAAAGAGCTAGTTTTTCGATTTGAGGCAAAGGCTATCTCTAGCGGTGCTGTTACTGGAAAGTCCTGGCAGCGCCAATCACTTTACAACAACATCAGGCCTTGGCGGCCAGGTAAGCCTTACCTTTGCCGACCGCTGTATTGATAGGCACACCGCTGCGACAGAGCGGGCATTCGTCTTCGGCGTACGAATCCAGGGTGACGGCGGTCAGAGCATGCAGCGCCACGCCGCCCATGGCTTCCGGTCCCACTGCGCCGCGATTGCAGAGGATGCTGGCGCCCAGAATATTGCCGTTCAAAGCCTTCACGGCATCTACGACTTTCGCCACGCTGCCGCCTGTTGTAACCACATCTTCGACGATAACGACGTTCTTACCTCTTATATGAAGGTCATAGCCCCGTTTGAAGATTCTGTTTTTCTCGGGACCGTCCTCTTCGGCATACACAGCAAGGGTTTCGCCCGATTTGCGCCGTTTTGTCAGGTGATAAGCCACCCACTGTGAGAGCACGACCCCGCCGATGGTTGGACCGGCCACCACATCTACCGTGTCTGCATCATAAGACCGGGCCATCAATTCACCGACTCGGGAGGTGGCTTCGGTGTGCACATAGAGCGCATCCTTATTTATATAAGCCGAACCATGCCGACCGGATGTATAGACGATATGGCTGTCGGTTACCAGTGCGCCCGCATCAGCTAACAGTGCCATTACTTCGTCCTTGCTCATTGCCTTTCTCCAGAATAATTGCGCCAAACTAACGGCCCGTGCCAATTTCACTTTGCGAGGCGGACAAGACGTCCAAGAGAATCGCCCTTTTCCGCCTTGAGAACCCGTATTTTCGGGTTCTTCAGAAAAAAGTCTTTTTGTGACTTAGGTTCCACAATTTTGCCACAAAAAAAAACTACACTGCCTTCGTTGAGTCCAATAAGGCTTGTTTGCAATGAAACACCCAGACCGCTCTCCTCAAAAAAGTTTCCAAAGGCTGAACCTTAAGGAGCTCGGTTTGCAGCAACAAGTAGAAACCAGACTCGCCAGTCAAAAGCCGTCGCTATTAAGGCGTATGACTGAACAATTACAAGCCAGACTGCCCAAGAAGGCAGCAGCCAAGTAACTGATCACAGATAGCAAAGCTTTTCTTCGAAGGGGCGGACTCAAGAAATTGAGTCCGCTGGGGTTTTTAGGGTCTTTTTCGTCAATGTGCCTGACCTTGTGTCTCAACGTGCGGCATCTTTCAGGTTTTGGAGACTTTCCTCGGCAAGACCGACCCAAATTTCCCATTTAATCTAACTGCGCAGAACAAGTTTGATTTGGGGAGAAAATTCCACAACTATTCCACGAATGGTGAGTAATCTGTTCAACATCTGGAAGAGAGATCCCCCCTCCCGAGGTTACAGACGATGCAAGTCGAGAAGAGAGAAAGTCAACGCGGTTTTCAAAGACTCGATCTCAATGAGTTGGAGTGTCTGGCAAAATCGAAGACCTCCAAGAAAGATTTGCGTCGCGGGCTGCGTCAACTGATCACCAATGCGGTGAAAGCAGTAATGCCGGCGCAGAAATTCAATCACGACTACCAATAAAAAGTTTTCACGACTAACGGAAAGGGGCGGGTTCGGTGTTTACCGGACCCGCCGGGTTTTTGGGGAACAACAAAGGTTGATTGCCGTCCTCTGCAAAAGAAGAAGACGAAAAAGAACACAGAAAAATTTGAGAAGAATTTTGTGAAGGACCGTTAGAGCAAAATTTGTTCTCCCCGAAAGAGAAGCTGGTGTTGGAAAAGAGGGATCTGAAACCAAGGACGATCGAGATTGATCAAAACATCTGAATTTGATCGAGACGGATCGAAAAAGTGCAAGAGCAAAAATTTTCTGCAGAAAAATTTTTTCTTCAAGAAAATCTCCCGACTTTTTTCACGGGCATTCTCCAAAATCAAGACAGAGTAACTGATTCCAGCCTCGCGGCTGGGCACCGGTGATGGTGCCCGACGCATATCTCTCGCATACAAATAGCGGCGAGAGAGGGCGCAAAGATTAAACTCTAACTTGACAGGAAAACGAATAAATTTCATGCTCTTAAATAGGGCTCTCTATGAGAGCTTTGCGTGGAGGAGAGGGCCAAAACCCTTTTTTAGATCGATTATGGAAACTGTAGATACATTCGATTTACTAGAATTCCAGCAGAAAGCGCGTGAGCTCTGCTGTCCCAAGAAGCTGTTTCAGCTCTGGGAGGATGTGTGCAGGCGTTATGACCTTCGCGAGATTGGCGAATACGAATTGGAAGAGATGAAGGAAGTCATCTGGCCGAGCCTTCATGCGTTAGCTTCAATTCGCAATAGTGTCAACGAAGCGCCGCCACCCGCAGAAGAGCCCAAGCGCAAGCGCGCCTGAGCCCGGGATTCTAACGATTTTGCCTGTTTGAACGTGTCCAAGCGCGTCTGCACGTTTGGCATTCATGCATCCAGGTGCGGAGAAATTTCTTACGCGGAAAAATATTTCCATTGCTGATCGGTGACCGGCATCACGCTCAAGCGTGCGTTTTTGACCAGGAGGAAATCCGCTAAAGCCTTCTCTGCTTTGACTTGAGCGAGCGTGACCGGCTTTGCTAATTTCTTTTTTGGTTTGACATCGAAGACAACCATTTTCGGATCGCCCAGTTTCGGATCGACATATGGCTCCGAGACAACCTCGCAAATGCCGACTGCAGCCTTCTCATCGCCTGTGTGATAGACAAGAGCAAGATCACCCTTGTGCACCTCGCGCATATACTTCAGTGCTAGATTGTTTGCCACGCCATCCCAGATGGTGCGTCCGTCCTTCTCGAGGTCGGCGTAGCTGTAGCAATCAGGTTCTGTTTTGAATAGCCAGTAAGCCATGAAATTTCCTCTACGGCTGGGAATTTGCCTCTGAAAGTCCGCCAAAATCGGCTCGCGAGATCCGAAAGGAGAGAGGGATTATACTAGCCAATAAGGGTCGTCACAAGAATCGGCACGGAAAACACATGCAGACGAAACGAAAATTTGTGCTTTCGTGCCTCATTGCTCTTTCAACCTGCAGCAGCGTCTTAGCATCCGACTGGGTGGATGATGAAAGCGTTCAGGAATTCCAGGCGCCCAGACGCACTAAGACTGCTCCCATAGAGCAGGAAGACAGCTCCGTGCAGCAACCGAGGAGCAGACCACCGCGTCCAATCGGTAAAGAAAATAACGATCTTGGTCCCAACGCTGACGTCGAAGATCAAGGTGCCGGACACGGAATTCCGGCGCCCAAGAAAAATCCCAACATGCTGCAGGGCAGTGCCACTCGCTTTGATGCGAATGCACAGCAAACTTCAAGCCCGGGCGGACCGCCTCCGCGCTTTGGTGGCGCGCTTCAAATTCCGACTGCCGATCACTATCCGCCTCCCAAAGAGGCGATCGTCGAGTCGAAAACTTTCAAAGGCTGGTTGGAGACAAATCACCCTGAGCTGAAAGGCAACTTGGAAGCGCAACGCGAACAGATCATCGAAGTGAAGGGCAAGTGGGATGACTCAGGGCACATTTTGAGAACATTCGGCCTGGGTTGTACCAAGGTAGCTCCCGAGCAGTTGTGCAAGTATGACTTGAGCAAGTCCAAAATCCTCATCGTCGACTGCGCCGGAAACGTGCCGATGGACGGGCTTGAAGCAATTCGCAACTTCGTTCACGATGGAGGCTATCTGCTCACCACCGACTGGGCGTTGGAAGGCTGCTTGCAGAGAGCGATTCCCGGATTCATTGAATGGAACGGGGACAACACCAGTGATACCAGAGTCGTAGTCGCCTATATGCAGAGCAATGACGAGTTGCTAACTAAAGGCACGGTCTCGCGCGCTTACTGGAAACTCGACCGAAAGAGCCAGCTCATGCGCGTCATCAAAACCGACAAGGTGGACATTCTGGCTGCCAGCGTGCAACTTAGAACAGACGACACTCAGGGACTCGGCTATTTAGCCGCCACATTCAAATACGGCAGGGGAAGAGTGCTGCACATGGTCGGCCACTTCGACTACAATTCGGGGCGCGCTTTTGCCAATCTGCTGCCCGATCCGGCGCCCAAAATCGGCATCAGCCTGCGTCAGGCGATCGCCGCCAATTTCATTGCCGAAGCGCTTGGGCAAACTGAAAAACTACCGCCTGTTTCCAGAGAAAAATAAGCCCAACACCTGCAGGCGCTGCCGCTAATTTGCGACTAATCGGCGTCGTTCAGCGACCAGTCATACTCTTTGTAGACGACTTTGTAGGCACGAAAGTCGTCATCGGTTTTGAAATGCTCCTGAACTTCCTTCGGGCTGCGCCCAACGATGTAGCGCAGCACTACTTCATCGTCCTTGGGCGGCGGGAATGGCACGGTTTTGAAACCGACAGCATTGAGAAAATCCAATGGGAACCAGGAGAAAAGTTTTGAAACTTTGACTATCTTTTGCTTGTGATCGAAGTCGACGTTTTGCGGGTTGAGGATAAACTTTTCCGTCTGCGCATCGAGGGCCGCGTCAATAGTCTTGCCGATGTAGGCTTCCTTATTCATCTTCGCGCAGCCTTTTGCCGCGCAAACTACTGCAAAGTGAATGCGCGGGTCGTGCAGACGCCTGCTTATATTGTGCTCGATATCGTTGAGACTGACGCGGCGACCAGCGACTACGAAGTAGAATTCCTCCCAGGCATCAGGGATCTGGCGAAAACTATTTTTCGGGTAGTATGGTTCGCTCCCGTTTATAGGGTAATGGTCGAGAACGATCTTCACCGTGAAGGCGTTGTATGCGTTGATCCAGAGCGCTTCCTTGTCCTGCCTGGAGAACTTTTCGTACTCGTCCTGAGTGATTTCGGAAAGAGACTTCAGATACTGCTCCAGACGCTCTGAATTCTGCTTCCACTTCTTGTAGTGCACCATGTCATTGTCGACGTACTGCTTCAAGTCCTCGGAAAAGAGGGTGTGATCGAGATCGACGGCGGCTGAGCAAGGCAGGCAGGAAACGAAAAGAAGCATAAAGGCGATGCCGCGCACCACAGCCTGGGAGCGCCGGCGGCTCGCCGGCACCTGGGCGCATGTGATGCGCCGCTGCTCTGATCGGTCGACGCTGCAAGCCGACTGCATTCGGTCGACGCACGGCGTCGACCCTACAGAAGCTCGTGAACGTTCAGGTCGTTTCACTTAATCCTCTCTACCAGCTTGCCCAGATCTACCGCCTTGAAAGCCGGGGATGAACAGCGGTTTCCAGCACACAAAAATGCAGCGGCTTTGCCCAGGTCAGGAAATTCTACCTCCAAATTGGGCAGGTTGCCTTCACTTCTGTCGAGCCAATCTATGCGCCGGTACATCAAAGGTGATTTGACTGCGGCAATGAAAAGCTCCTGGGCTTGAGGGTCGGACTTCTTTCCGACGATAGTTATATGTGCGGGTGGATGCGCCATCTCGTGATCGGCAATCAGGGTGCCGGCGACAAGGATTCGTCTTTTCGCCACAATCTCGGGTGTGGAAAGATAACGCATCGCTGATTCGGCCATTTGCTTGTACTTGTCTTCGCCTGTGTACTGATTGAGCAGATTGGCGAAGCGGCACATGGACTGATTCTCTTCCAGGAGCGGCTCAGGGGCAGCGATGGCATTCGACTTAGCCTCTGCTGTAAGGAACCCGGCCGAAAGTGCATCTTTGCCGCCTTGCTTGTTCTCGAAGTGCTGCCCGATGAAATCGCCGGCTTGAGAAGCCCGCTTCAACCATTGCAAATCGCCGGTTGCCTCATAGAGAGTAAGGAACGCGCGCCCCATGGCCAGCGTGTCTCCGAGGTACGGGCCGCCTTTGTCAGATTCATCATGACGGAATCCGCCGCCCTCTAATGATCGGTTGGCAATTATCCATTGCGTGGCTTTTTCGGCTTCCTTCAAGTAATCCGTGTCGCCTGTCGCCATATAGAGGTAGACAATGGCATTGATCGCCCAGCCGTTTTCGCGTGCATAGA
>JAYRNY010000864.1:0-3193 GCA_041911975.1 bacterium
CTGCAGGTGGTTGATGGCAAGAAGGGTGAGCTGATTGAGCCTGCACAAACTCCAGTCGAGATGCAATTTGACAAGGTTCCCAAGTCTATATTATTGAAACGGTTCCGTGTGCCTGAGACGGACGGGTCGTCTGTAAGACACTTCAAACTCGTGAAAGAAACCGCACCGGAAATGGTGCGAGTCTATGAAAACACTAAGTGTCTGCCTGAGGCCTACCTGGTCTCATCAGTACAACCTGTGAAAACGATAGAAGAAGCAATACAAGAAATGCTCAAGCCGGACTTTGATCCCCGCAAGGAAGCTCTTGTTGAAGGATCGCAAGCACTCAGCCGCGATACTTCAGGCGAGCTGGTTGAGGCGAAAGTGAGCCGACCGAATGTAAATGAGGTTATCGTCGAGGCGGGGGCAGCTCAGCCATCATTGCTGGTTTTGACTGATGTTTTCTTTCCCGGCTGGCGTGCCACTGTAGATGGTCATGAGACGATGGTTTTTCGAGCCAACGCCGTGCTCAGGTCCGTGAAACTAGAAAAAGGTCGGCACAGGGTGCGTTTCTTTTACGATCCAGGCAGCGTCAAAATCGGTCTTGCCCTTTTTTTATGTGGTCTGGCTACGATTTTCTTTCTTTTACGAAAGGCGATTTTCAAAGGATTGAATAAGGCGGAATCCGCCTAATATGCCGGTTTCTTGCGTTGATGCAAGAGAGCGGATGCTGCCAAGCTTGCCGAGGCAGGTTCCCCTCATTCCAGTATGCCGCTAGAATAAAGAAAGGTACTTTGGCATCCGGTGGCTCTTGTTTTTGAATCGGGCTCTCTCCAGCGAGTGATCCTCTTAGTATGACCGGCTCTGATCAACCAACAACAGAAGAAAGGCTGCAAAGAGCCTTGGCTACTCTCATGGAAATGGTGGGTGAGGACCACCCGCATACTGCCCTGGCAAAGATGCGGCTGGGTGACTATTACTACGAACATGCTCAGTACACCAAGTGCAAGCCTTATTACGTCAGCGTTCTGGAAAAGCACACCCAAATTTACGGCCCGGATACTATTGAAACAGCGATGGCGACTCACAAATTAGCATTGCTGTATCATGCTCTCGAGCAATACGACAAGGCGGAACCTCTATACCATGAGGCTCTGCGTGTTTTGAGAATCGAGAGAGGCGACTATCACAATGATGTGCTGGGAGTCTTGAAGGATCTGGCTACGATGCTCCAGATGATGAATCGCGATGAAGAGGCGCAAGAGCTTCTGAATTTTGCCCAGGACCACCTGTCCGGACGCTGGAAAACCATACCCTACGAGGCATAGCGGTATTTCGACAGTCCTGATCCGGTTTGATCTAGAAGTTTGACTGTGGACAGTCAAACTTCCGGAACAGGCTGGTTAAGAGTCTTCTTTTTCAAGCTGGACGAGGGTTTCTACCATCGCGTCGTGAATTTTGCCGTTGGTTGCCAGGATATGTCCGGTCGAGATATCCAGAGGACCGCCGGAAAGGTTTGTCACTTTGCCGCCGGCTTCTTCGACGATGAGGCTGCCGGCACCAATGTCCCAGGGTGCCAGTTTCATTTCCCAGAATCCATCCAGGCGTCCGCAGGCTACAAAGCAGAGGTCGAGGGCGGCAGAGCCGTCGCGTCTGACTCCGTGGGTTTGGTCGGTGAGAGTCTTGAACTGTTTGATATTGGTGCGGGTGGCTTTCGTGGTGTCGGGAGGAAAGCCTGTCGCCAGAAGGCTCGCGCCCAATTCTTTGGCATCGGAGACGAACAACTTTTCGTCGTTGAGATAGGCTCCCTGTCCGGGCTCTGCCGTAAAAAGCTCATCAGTCATCGGGTTGTAGACAACACCTAAAATCCGCTTGCCGTCTTCCTCCAGACCGATGGATACTGAGAAGAAAGGATAGGTGTGCGCATAGTTTGTCGTGCCGTCGAGCGGGTCTATGAGCCACCGGCGCCTCGATGTCTCACCTTTTGTAAAGCCGCTTTCTTCCGCCAAGACGTCGTCTTCGGGGAATTCTTCTTTGATGATGGAAAAGATCTTGGCTTCCGAAGCTTTGTCGACATCAGTGACGATGTTATAGGCCGCCTTGTAGTCGATTACCCTGACGTCGCCCAGTCTCTCCTTGAGGATCTTTCCGGCTTCAAGTGCGGCTCTTGTGGCAATCTTTCGTGCATTCTTCAAAGCGAGGGATTCCTTTTCGTGAGTTCGAGGCGGCGAAATTCGCTTGTAGTTTACTAAAAGGAAGCAAAAGTAAAATGGACTCCGATATAAGAAACATTAACCGGCTTGCCTAGCCGCTTGACGATTGTTATGCGAGCTAATTATGCTGGTAAATCTCGCTGCTTTTCGGCGGCGACTGTTTACTTGTCAGTAAGAGTAAGTAGTAAATGCAAGCCCAGCCCATAATTTCTAGAATTTCTTCGATTATTATCCTTTGCTGAGGCTGGCTGCATGTTCAAATTTTGACTGCCGCCAGTTGATGAAAACTGGCGGTTGCTTTTTGGAGCCTGCGACAAATTGGAAACTGGTCATTGAGACTGCGGAGCACGAAAAATGAGTGATTACAGCTTGAATCTCCCTCAAACGGACTTTCCCATGAAAGCCAACAGCGCGGTCCGGGAAGTCGAGATTCAAAATCGTTGGGATGCGGATGGTATCTATGAAAAGGCGATGAAAAAACGCGAGGGCAAAGAAAAGTTTGTCCTGCATGATGGACCGCCTTATTTGAGCAGCAGCAAGATCCACATCGGAACCGCTCTCAACAAAGTGCTCAAAGACATCGTCTGTAAGTACAAGAATCAAAAAGGGTTCTACTCTCCTTATGTGCCCGGCTACGACAGCCACGGCTTGCCCATTGAAAATGCCGCTCTCAAAGATGTTAAAGGCGGCAGGCATTCGATCACACCAGTGGAATTGCGCAAGCGCTGCCGGGAATTTGCACTTTCCAATCTCAAGGGTCAGGAAGACAATTTCCGCCGGTTGGGCGTATGGGGTGATTGGGCTCATCCTTATATAACGCTAGACCAGAAATTCGAAGCGGCGCAAATTCGCGTTTTCGGGAAGATGGCGACAAAAGGATTTCTCTACAAAGGCCTTAAATCAGTGTCGTGGTGTCCGACCTGCGAAACGGCTCTGGCAGAGGCTGAAGTCGAGTATGCCGACCACAAGTCTCATTCCATCTACGTGAAATTCGAGGTGGC
>JAYRNY010000865.1:0-2343 GCA_041911975.1 bacterium
AGTGAAACGGGCGCCACCTGGAGAAGCTTTCAAATTCCTTGACATCACTGTTTGTGCCGCATTAAACTGAACTAAGACCGCCGGGGAGCTTACCGGCTGGCAATCCTGGAGATTTTTGATGAAATTATCAGCCCTGGCAACAGCGTCGGCTTTTCTGGCCCTCTGGTCAGCCGGCAACGCGTGGCAAGGGGCACAAGCGCAGGGATACGCCACAGACAATCCGAACATGGGTCACTTCTACATGGCTCGCCGCCAGATAACCATCACGGACGACGCGCCGGCGGTCAACGACCAGCGGACAAATCCGCAGCCCGGTGGCGCCGGAGCTGGACCCGGCGCAGCGGCCGGCATGGGGCGTAACCTGCCGAAAGCCGGTTGGACCCCCTATTCCCAGTTCGTGCCCGGCTTGAGCACCAATCTTCCAAAAACCGTCAACGGTGTGCCTGTACCGGTTACAGCCCCGCCCGATCCGCAGGCAATGCGCGGCAAAGCCGGAAAGCTAAAACCATCGAAATCAGCCTCCTCTAAGGGCAAGGCTACAGCCGGTGGATCTCCATCGATGAAGACATACACGCCCTATAAAGGATACGGCGCACCGCCGCAGATGATCAAAGGAAACAGCATTCCGAACTACACTGCCGGCGGCGGTTCATCGCCTGCAGGAAGCAGCTCGGGCTCTGGCTGGGGCTCTGGCTGGGGCTCTGGCTCCGGTTATGGCAGCTCGCAAGTCGACACCAACGTAAAAGGCAGCGTCTTGCATTGGGCGCGTGTAAAACGCAAATCTTTGAACTGACACTGTCTTTCGTTGCCACCAGATATAGTGTCATTGAGAGAGCGGCTAGATTGACTGATTGTGACAGAGTTTCCGCAGTCACGAACCCTGGCGCACCGGCATAGAATCACAGAAATACTAAACTTATCTAATTTGCCAAGTGGATATCAGTCATATCTGCTTTTCGTGTCGCACGCCCCAGCGCAGGCTCGCTCTGTTCACAGTGCAACAATTAAGAAGCTACAAAATTCATTATTAGAGCGTTGCAATTTTGGGTTTCCCAAAAGCAGGTACCCTTTTGCTGAAGTTTTATTACTTTGAGGCGCCGGTACAGAGCGATTAACGGACACAACGCAAGACCATGACCAGACTAGCAGAGCCTCCTCGTGCTACAGCCAAGACGCAGCAGATTCAATTGCGTCCTTCTCCGACACCAGTTATAGAGAAAAAAGTTGCGCTCCTTGTATTGGCAGTCGCGCTAGTCAGCTTGCTGCCCACACTGGGGGTGACAGGCATCATCGATCCGAGTGACGGTTTTTTTGCTGAGTCCGCTCGCGAAATGTTCGAGCGCAAGGACTTCATCACACCAACGCTCAATTACGCGCCTTACAACGACAAGCCTATTTTGACGCACTGGATGATCGCGCTCAGTTACGCGATATTTGGTGTTTCCGAATACACGTCACGATTGCCTTCAGCATTGTGCGCTTCGATTATCTGTGTCGCAACATTCAGTTTTGCAAGGCGATATTTGAACCTGCGCGCTGCCTGGTTCTCCAGTATCGTTCTTGTTTCTAGCTACCTATTTTCGATTCTTGCACGCGTGTCATTGACAGACATGCCGTTGACCTTGTTCGTCACCCTCAGCTTGTTCGGCTTCTACATCGGCTGGAAAGAGCAATCGAAAAAATTCTTGTTGGCCGGCTGGGCAGCGCTTGGCGGTGCGCTTTTGGCAAAAGGGCCGATCGCATTTTTGATTGTCGCGGGCTCGTTTTTGATCTTCTTTCTTGTCAAAGAAAAGCGTATTGCAATAGGCAAGACAATCAAGGAATTTTCTTCGTTCAAGTCATGGAAAGGCGTTCTCTTAGCCCTGGCAATCGCAGTGCCATGGTATGTAGCAGTGGGAATTGCCACCAAAGGGCAATATCTCATCGATTTTCTTTTCGTGCAAAACTTTGCCCGCGCGGCTGGCACACTGGAAAACAATCACGCACAGCCATTCTGGTTCTACCTTCCAATAGTTGTCGTGACGCTTTTCCCATGGTCGGCGATCGCGCCTTTCATGCAGTCCGTATATAGAAAGTGGTGGAAGAAAAGAAGCATTGATTCTTCGCGCATTCAACTTCTCCTTTTCTGCGCTTCCATTTGCTTTACGGTTTTCTCCGGTTTTTCCGTCCTGACCAGCAAGTTGCCGACATACATGCTGCCTCTCTACCCTGCGGCAGCTATCTTGATCGCAGCCGCATTCGATACCTCGATTAGACTGCGCAAGGCCAGATTCCTCGCCTGGGGAAGCATCCTGGTCTCGATTGCGTCACTGGCGGCGATGCCGAAATTGTGCAAGGGATTGC
>JAYRNY010000866.1:0-2434 GCA_041911975.1 bacterium
AATGCATCGCCCGATGCCACCAATAAATGAATAGATCAAGGACCAGCAAAATCAAAAGCTCGGCGAACAACACCTCTGGCCAGTTTGACGGTTTTCCAACTGTCAGAAGATGCGGCAATGCAGGACGCGGCAGGTATTCCAACACTTTCACTGCATAGTATGAAACAGGCAGATTTATCGTGATGCAGAAAATATTGAAAGCCATAATTTTGCGTTTGCCGTGAGCTCCAGCCGGAAACTTCCGCTCAATGAGGCTCAATATTGGATATAACGCAAGAGTTTGCAGTAGAAGGAGAAGATAGGCTGACATGATCTGTTGCTGCACTCACTTCTGCAGCACCGCTTCTAAATTAATGGCAACCTTTGTACGATATCAGAATCCAATGACAAGCACATAAAGCCCAGCTAACGGTTCAAACCTGTGCGATGATTGTGAACAGCAGTACCCTGCAATCGCTGACATGGACCTATCAAATGCAATTATCAAGTGTGGTCTTTAAAATGTACTAAGGTGTTACCATCAGGCCAAAGAATACCTAAGCATGGCAAAAATACTTTTAATTGATGATGATCGAGAGCTTTGCGTAGTCGTGCGCAATTGGCTAGAGCGAGATAATCATCTGATAGAAATTGCCAACAGCGGCAACGATGGTCTGGATCTTTTGCGCACTTATCCATACGACATAATCGTCTTGGATTGGGGACTGCCTGATGTCGCCGGAATTGATGTACTGGATCAATATAGAAAGAGCGGCGGCAATACTCCGATCATCTTTGTGACCGGACGCGCGGAGATGTCGGACAAAGAGTCCGGGCTGGATACGGGAGCCGACGACTATCTGACTAAGCCCTTTGATGTGAAAGAACTGGCGGCACGCATTCGCGCAATCTTGAGAAGACCGTCGATTCACATGGAACCAGTCATCACCATGGGCGATATCACAGTGGATCGCTCCAGGCATCGGGTCACGAAGTCCGGTGAAGTAGTAAAACTGTTTCGACGAGAATATGCATTGCTGGACTTTCTATTGCGCAATCCCGATAAAGTTTTTACGGCAGAAGAATTACTCGATCACGTGTGGAGTTCTGAAGCAGGTGTAAGCAAAGAGACGGTAAGAACAGCTGTGGCCCGTTTGCGTAAGCAGCTTGATACGCAGGGAAATCCCTCGATTATCGAAAACATTCGAGGCTACGGTTACAAGCTCGGACAGTTCGACTGATCGACAAGGATATCTGGAGTTGAGCCTGGAACTTAGCATATTTGAGAGCAAGCTTTTTTCCAAGATAAGAGCACAGCCTCGAGACGATGCTAATCTCGAAGCTGTGCAATCCTCGCAAAATAAAGCTCTGGTTAGAACTTCACCTATTCTTTGAAGAGATCGTCAACAAAGAAGTCGGCGTTAGTGCGTTGGTGTCCGTCCTTAGCTGGATCGAATGCACCGGCGCCGGTCTGCGAATCAACCGTTACACCTGTGAAGTCTGCTCGCAAGGCGGGCATGAAACCACCAAACATTCCTCCGGACTCCTTAACTTCTGTGTTGAGGTAGTTTCCACGTTGATCCAGGTTGCCTGTTATTACACCGGATATGGTGCTCTTATCGTCGCCGACGAAACTGAAGTTGAGAGTTCTCGTGTCAGCATCGTAGGTAACCTTGTCATTAACATCTCTGCTGCTGCTGACGACTTCATCGTCCTTGAGAGCTGCGCCAGCGTTGCCGGCGGCATCGACTCGATAGGCTGTGCCATCAGAATTGAACATAATCCGTTGGCCATCACCCAAATTCACAACTTCTTTGTCGAAGACAGTAATGTCGTGACCTTCTTGCGCTCTGAGTTCAGGATTATTGAACGATGTGGTATGTCCGGTTATCGATGCACCGTCACTCGTTTCGACGAGCAAAACGTTCTTGTTTGCTTCGATTTGATCTTCGATATTATTTCCTTTCGCATCTTGAATGTGTGGATCACCCCAGATCAAATGACGCTCTGCTTTGTCATAAAGCGGTGGTTCGCACGTCGGCGGTTCAACCGGAGGTTGGCACGTGGGTGGTTCAACCGGTGGTTCGCACGTTGGTGGCTCAACCGGAGGCTGGCACGGTGGCTGCGGTGTGTCTACCGGAGGCTGCTTCGGTTCGCATGGCGGTTTTGGTTTTTCGCAAGGCGGCTCATTAGGCGGCTCTACGGGTGGATGGCAAGGCGGCTTCGGTGTGTCTACCGGAGGTTCCTTCGGCTCACAAGGCGGCTTCGGCTCTTTCGGCTTGTCACAGGGTGGTTCTGGCTCTCTGGGCTCACAATGCGGCTTTCTCTCTCTCGGCTCTTCGCATGGCGGTTCCGGCTCACGCTCGCCACAACCACCCCTTCGGCCGTGTTTGTTGGCACTTTCAATGTCGTCAACGCCGCTATCTACATCATCGCGACCATTGTTCAATGCTCT
>JAYRNY010000867.1:0-2338 GCA_041911975.1 bacterium
ACGCCGACTTCCGCCTCGATCCCTTCTGCACCGATTGGTGTAGTGATGACGGGCTTGCCCAACGCCATCGATTCCAGAATCTTGATTTTTACTCCAGAGCCAAAACGCAGCGGCGCGATGACAACGGATGCTGCTGCCAGGGCAATGCGGATATCGGGTTGAAAGCCTAAAATCCGGAGGTTTGAAGTTTGCCGAGCTGCCTTGTCGACCCAGGCCGGCATGTCTGATCCCATGATGTCGAGAGTGGCCTGCGGGCGCGCCTGCAGAATGCGCGGCCAGATGTCTTGCAGCAGAAAGCGCAGCGCATCAACGTTGGGTTGATGACGGTATGATCCAAAGAACAAGACGCGATCGGGTCGCGGTGGCGCAGTCGGGAGAGGGTAGTCTGCGAGTGTCAGGCCCATGGGTACTACACTCAATCGGGTGAAATCAGGCAGCTCCCGGCGTGCCAGTTGGAGATCAGTCTGACTCAAGAAGATAACATCGTCCATGTGCCGATAGCGATCGAGGGTATAGCGTTTGATGCGCGGCGCCGTATGGTTATGCCAGAGTTGACTTTGATTTCCGTTGGATGCCGCCGCTCTTTCGATTCGCACCCACTCTAAATCAAGTGCATCTATTATTTGAATAACACGCGGTCTATCGCTGCGTGTTAGCTCGGCGAACCCACTCATGAACCAATATTCCCAGATGATGACATCGGGCTGAAAATCCTTCAGCGCGGCTGACAAGGCCTGCTGCATCACTGGCCGTGCATTGAAGCGCACCGGCCCTGGAGTCGAGGTGAAGCAGTCAGAACCATAGTAATAAAGCAGTTTGTGCCACGCGCGAGTCAAAGTGTTGCGTCGCGCCGGCCGTTGCACGCTACGCGTTTGAAGGCCACCGCTCTGTTCGAAGTCGGCTAAAGCCGCAGCTTCGCCCGGTGAAACAACATAGCTCAACAGTGTGACCGAGGTTCGTCGGGCTAGCGACCGTGCCAGATTGACGATGCGGAGCGAACCGCCGGCGCGTGGCGGATAAGGAGAATCGGGGCAGACGAAGAGGATGCGCATTATGGCATCGTTTCAAAGACACCTAGCTTGGCGCCGCGCCAGCGACGGAATCGCATCCAGGCCAACCAACCGCGTTTGCCCAGAAAACTGACGATGAGTATTTTGGCCATGAAACGGTGAAGATTGTAGGGGCGAATCTTCCAGCCTTCAACGAGATAGCGCCGCGCTTCTTTCAGGCATGCGCCATCGAAGGCATACTTCGCTGCTTGAAGCAGGACATTATTCATGGCTTCTTTTTCATAGCGGCGCAACTTTTCCGGCAAATTGGGATTAGCGAACATTTCGCGATAAACACGGACGGTTTCTTCGCCAAAACGCAAGTTCTCGGTGGCCGACTTGGAAGAACCATGAACACGATAGGTTGCCAGGATCTGGGGTAGATAGAGAATCGGGTAATTCATGCCGACCCGCAGCCAATACTCCCAGTCCATCACCAACCGGAGTGATTCGTTGACTGGCCCGATCTGCTCATAGACAGCACGGCGTATAAACATGGCAGGTTGAGGAATGGGCGATCGGCTGGTACGGAAAAACGCCTCGTAATCAAACGGGCCAGCCTCGTATTTTTCCAGGAACTCGCCCGTGGCTGATATGTAATCGCAATCACCGTAAATCCCGCCGACATCTGGATGTGCGAGAAAGGCATTGACCACAGCCTGAAGCGTGCCGGGCTGGTAAGTATCGTCTGAATTGAGCCAACCCAAAATCTCGCCGCGTGCCACGCGCCAGCCTTTGTTAAGTGCATGTGATTGACCACGATCGGGCTCAGATATCCAGCGAATTCGATCGCCGTAGTGCTTCAAGATATCTACCGTGCCATCGGTTGAGCCTCCGTCGATAATGATGCACTCAAGGTGTAGATAAGCTTGATTCAATACTGAATCAACAGCCGTAGAAACAAAAAGTTCCTGGTTAAACGAGGGACTGATGATTGAGACAACGGGCTCGTCTGGTGATTTCGCCATGATTAGCAAGAGCTGTCAGTACTTGGCCAATTTGCGAGAGACTCTGGCACGAAGTTGTTACCAAGAAATACTGCGTGGATGCTAGTACGGCTTTTTGGGCATGAGGTCGTGCTCTACTTCTGGCGCTATGTCGAGTTTCTTTGCTATACCAAAGGCCCGTTGGTGAGTGGAACCTTTCAGGTAGCGTAGCCTACGTGCGAAATCCAACAAAGACTGCGTCTTAAGACCCGCACGAAATTCGGCCTTGGGAAAAGTTGTCCTTATTTCTTCCACTTCAAATCCTGATGCTTGAAGCCAGGACTGCAGACAGGCCACATTCGG
>JAYRNY010000868.1:0-4686 GCA_041911975.1 bacterium
AATTCTCGTCGGAAGTCACCCGAATAGTCGTCGTCAAAGTCAAGGACATTGTGCTGTCTTTCACGGCGGTGACCATCTCACTATCGAATTCTGCCCGGGCCGGGTGGTTGTCGTTGGCCCTGTAGCAGAGCCTCTGGGTGAGTTTATATCGGCGCTTTGCAATAACGAAGCGCTCGCCGGTTTTCTTTTGCAACGGACGGAAGATCGTAACCGACAGGCGAACGCCATCTCGCATTGTCAGCCACGCGACATCAATTGCAAATCGATATGAGGCGCTAGAACGTCTCATGTCTGTACTCCATAACATCAGGTGACTTGGCGTAAGCCTCGCCAGGTAATGAGACAAATACGGCTCTTTGGCGCTATTTGGAAAACATGATTGTTTCGCTTATTCCATCTATGAATCTATGAGTTTTGAAGTTTGTTTTTCTTCTCTACTCAGCCTCGAACTTTAAACTGACGGTCACGTTGGCGTCACGCTGTGCTCGTATATTTGGAATCAGCCCCCCTCATTGGCTGACTTACTTACCAGCTAAGACAAATCGCCTTTTGCCAGGCTTGATTTGAGGTAGCCGTATGGCCGGTTCTAAAACCCCTGATGCTCAATTTTCGCCTCTTTCCGAGGTTCCTCGGGACACTCAGCTGCAGTCCTTTGACCCTGCCGGCGTGAGCACCGAATCTGCAAGCGCAGTTGATGCGCCTGAAAGCTGCATTACTCCCGGCACCATTGTGGGCGCGCGCTATCGAGTGCAGTCACTGGTCGGTCATGGCGGCATGGGCAAAGTCTACAAAGTGGAGCAGATTTATCTGGGACGCGAATTGGCGTTGAAAGTATTAAACACTCGCAGCGCGTCAGATGTCACTGTGCGCCGGTTTCAGCATGAAGCGCGGGCAGCTTTCGGCATCGACCATCCCAATTTGATAGCCGTGCATGACTTCGGCTTGCTCGACGACAAAATCCCATTTCTGGTTATGGACTATGTTAAAGGTAAAAGCCTTGCCGACCGTATACGTGAGACAGGAACGCTTTCGGTTGCGCAAGCCGTGCCAATTTTTCTGCGCATCTGCTTTGGTCTTGGATACGCGCACGAGCGCGGGGTTATACACAGAGACATAAAGCCGAGCAACATTATGCTTGTGGAAAATCTCCAGCCCGAGGAAGAAGGCAGCGTAAAAATCGTTGATTTCGGCATCGCCAAATTCACGCAGTTTGAAAGAGGCGATATTCAAGCCTTGACTCGCACCGGAGAAGTATTCGGAAGCCCGCTCTACATGAGCCCTGAGCAGTGCTCCGGCAGTCCGGTCGATCAGCGCTCGGACATTTACTCTCTGGGCTGTGTTTTCTTTGAAGCTTTGACCGGCACCACGCCTTTCGTCGGTGCCAATGCGCTTTCCACAATGATGCAGCATATGGGCGAAACAACGCCGACTATGAAAGAAGCTTCAATGGGCAAAACATTCCCACCACTTCTGGAGCAAATCATCGCCAAGATGCTGGCTAAAAAGCCGAGCGAGCGCTATCAGAGCCTCAATCAAGTGACCGGTGATTTGGCGGCCTTGGAGCGCAGTCTCGGCGATCCGCAATTGCTTGCCACAACGGTTCTGATGGAAACAGCCAAAAGTCCCTCCGGCTCTACGATGTGCGGTGTCCGCCCGGCGGTCGTCGCCGCTTCTCACGCCTATCTGGTCATGGCTCTTCTGGTAATCCTGAGCGCCACATTGTCTGCCGTGATCACCAGTCAACTGTGCAGTCAAAGCCCGGATAGAGCACCGGTCGTCAAGCAAGAGAAAAAGAAATACAAGATCGACGAACAAGAAATGAAGGTAATTCACAGAGAGGCGGCCAAGCAGTTTCTCAGATTTCTGGAAATAAAAAACGGTAGAGTGGCGGTATCGGACAAGTCAGTCGCCGAGCGACTCAGATATCCCAATCAAACCGGGAAACTGGACTTAAAGTACGTGCACATCAGCGATACCAGCATACATTCAATTGCTCAGACGAAATGGATTGAAAACATCGATTTGCTGGGATCATCGTTCAACAACAGTCAATTGATTGAACTCGCCAGTCTCCCGCGCCTGTTTCAGATTTCACTCAGTATGTCCAATCTGGACGATGTCGGTGCTCGCGGATTGTCGCATTGCCCCAATCTTTCCGATTTGACAGTAAGCTGGTCGGGCGTGACTGACAAGTCCATAGCCTACTTCACCGCCATGAAAAAGCTGCGAAAACTGGAAATCAGTGGTATTGAGACTTCTTCATTGAGCATGAAATTACTGGCTGAAATGAAAAATCTTCAGCAACTCATCATGGTTCATGCTCCGGGTGTCAAGGACGAATTCTTCGCACCGATGGTCAACTCGCATCTTAATTTTCTCAATATCGAAGGCGTTCGAGTCGGAGATCGAGCTGCTTTCTACATTTCTCGAATTGAAGGACTGCTGTGCGTTTCGATCGGCAATACTGATATTACCGCCGCCGGTGTAGAGCAGCTGCTCAAGAATAAGACACTATCGGTGATCATGTATGTTCCATGCAAAGCATTCAGTCAGGCTGATGCTGCTCGCCTGTCCAATAAGTATCCGAACCGAACTTTTACAAACCAGCTCCAGAAGGGCGACGAGGTTCCCATAAAGTGGGTTGAGCACTTGAATCTTATTCAGCTTTAACCGTTTCAGTGCACGCTTACGTGAAGATGCATCAGATGGAGATCGTGCCTTGATCTGTCCCGGTCGTGTGGCGCAGGTTGGAAGAAACAGCACAGCAAATTCTTGAGAGAAGAGGAAAGAAAACCCGCCCCAGAGACTGTTGCGAATCAACAAGCGAAGCATTGATTGTGCACCAGCAATGGTGGCGTAACAGTAACAGGCTTATTTCGTGCGCTGATTTATTATAAAAGGTAGTAAAATGGGTCCAAATGAATAAACCAGCGGCAGAGGCGTGTGAGTGACTATTTGAAAGTCACTCACCGCCCCTAACGCAGGTGTTACTCACGACAGAATGTCCTTCAACCAGAACCAAAAGAATGCCAGGCGCAGAGCCGCATTCCTTAGCTTAGGGATGTTTGGCAGCAGAGCCAAAAGCCGTGCTTCCATGCTCGGTTTGCGGTCATAACTAAGCAAAGACAACAGTTCGTTGTCTTTGCCCGCCAGCATGTCCGCAATCACTTCGCCGAGCAGCATTCCCGACGGTAACCCATCGGTTGATGCAACGATCAGGCGATTTTCACCCTCAATTAGTTGCTTCAAGATCGGCAGACCATCAGCAGGCAGCGAGAAGCTGGCCTGCCATGCGTATTCCACTTTGGGAATTGGGAAGTTGTGACGCGAGGCGACGACTGCATGCAGCCGTTTGATGCTCTCGTCCGCGCCGGCTTTTGCAACCGGACGGCCGATGCCTGGACTGTCTGCGCCGCCTGACAGGATGCGACCATCCGGCAGGTAGCGCGTGTACACGTACAACATCTGGTACGTGTCCCACATGGCGATAGAGCCCTCTTCCTTGACGATGCGCGCCACTTCGGGACTGGGCTCAGTCACGATAATGTCGCCGCGCACCGGCACCAGAAGCCGATTAACGCTCGCCAGTTGCGGCCACTTCTTGCCGTGGACGCCGGTGGCTATGAGCAGGTGACGCGCTTTCACAGTGTGGTTACCTGACTTGAGCACGAACCAACCGTCGTTGTGCTCGTAGCTGGAAATCTCCGTATTCTCGAAGATTTCGCAGCCCTCATCGTTTGCCCGCTTCGCAATCGCTTCAACGAGACGCACTGGGTTGACTCCCCGTTCGCCTTCCAGAAGGAGGGCGCCGTGAAAGCCGTTCAGCCAGGAGGGCAGCTGTGACTTGTCCTGGAATTTCGTCGGCATGCCGAAATGCGTGCGGGTTTCCCGCTCCGTTGAGAGGATGTGCAGATGGCTCTCTTTCGACGCAGCGTAAATGGAGGCGCCCTGTTGCAGGTGTCCATCCATGTCAGTGCCGATTTGAGCCAGTGTGCGTTCGAGAGCGCCCGAAAGCCGCGTGTAGAGAAGCGCTGCTTTGTCGCGTCCGAAGTGTTTTTCGATAATGCGCAAGTCGACGGTGGTCGCCAGCGATATAACGCCGGCGCTGAATCCGCTGCTTCCCTCGGCGACCTTTCCGCCTTCGAAAAGCATGACCCTCGAGTTTTTGGAGCTTGCGCCGATTTGGAGCGCTGCCGAAACACCGACGATGCCACCACCGATAATGGCGACATCGCATTCAGCGTCGGCAGACAGAGCCGGATACCCCCTTATTCGAGCCGTCCGCCAGAAAGGTGCTACCTTCCATGAGTCGGACGGCTTTCTTAAATCAGAACCTGAATTCATATAACTTTCCGTTCCATCTCACGGCGCATTCTTTTGTAAGCGCTCCGTGCTCAACTTCGTTTCGCTCTCCGCGCGCTTCCGACACTCGCTGCGGACGCCTTTTGCAAATGCTCCAGGTCGGCTGAGCCTCCCTTTCGCTAGAGTCCTTCGCTCGTTCGTCGGAACCAAGTTTCTTTGAGACGCCTGGGACCAGATGATAACAACCATCCCTCGCGTCGAGGGCGGTTGAAATCGCTCGGGTTAGGAGTCTATTGGCTTAGGGGGAAAGAGGAGTGCGACTTAGAAGAGATTTCTGTAGTGACTAAATCTTCTCTTTGCGTGCCAGTACTGTTCAAGAGATAA
>JAYRNY010000869.1:0-6124 GCA_041911975.1 bacterium
AACAGATCTTGCGGGTGGAATTGAAGCCTGGCAGAAGCAAAATCTGCCGGTAAAGCAAGCGGCTAGCTGTAGTAAGAACGCGGCAACATGTGCTCCGACTGATGAGAACCAATCGAAACCAAACGCAACCAGCGCAAACTGAATTAGACAAGAGCACTGACGTGAGCAGACGGAAGTTCTTGCTTCTGGCAGCAACTGTCGCTGCCGGTGGTTTGACAGCCGCGTGTTCGAATTTGGGTCCCGATCAAGGTAAACAAAGCGCAATACTGAGCGTGAGAGACGGGTTGTCTGTGGGTCGGTTTCCTGAGAAGGAAGAGCTGATCATGCTGACGGATAGACCGCCGCAACTTGAGACGCCGCTTTTCTATTATCGGCAGGATCTGACACCAAACGAAGCATTTTTTGTCCGCTGGCATTTCTCCGGTATACCGACAACAGTCGATCTGCGTACCTTCAAGTTATCTGTTGGCGGCCATGTGCAAAAGCCGTTTTCGCTATCAATGGACGAGTTGAAAAAGCAGTTCGAGCCGGTTTCCATAGTTGCAGTGAATCAGTGTTCCGGCAACTCACGCAGTTATTTCACTCCTCAGGTTCCTGGTGGACAATGGGGACATGGAGCTGTCGGTAACGCGAGATGGACTGGTGTTCGACTGAAAGATCTTTTGAATCGTGCAGGCGTAAAACCTCAGGCGATGCAGGTTTCATTTGCTGGTCTCGATGAACCACCGCTTTATAGCATGCATAAATTCGTCAAAGCGCTGGAAATCGATCATGCTCTAAGTGACGACGTGATCGTTGCCTATGAGATGAACGGTGAGTCATTGCCGATGCTCAACGGATATCCGCTCAGGTTGGTGGTGCCTGGTTGGTACGCGACTTATTGGGTCAAGTCACTGACAAAGATCGATGCTTTACCCAGCAAATTCGATGGCTTCTGGATGGAGAAGGCTTATCGAATTCCAAAGAATGCAAATGCCAGTGAAACACCGGAAAATCTGGCAAAAGACACTGTTCCTATCAATAAAATGAATGTTCGGTCGATTGTAGTTCGTCCTGATTTTTCAGATGTCGTCAGAGCCGGCAAAGTCTTTGCAGTCGAGGGAATTGCCTTCGATGGTGGCAGTGGTATCGCAGCGGTGGATGTTTCCTTTGATGGTGGCACGACATGGTCAGCTGCGAAGCTTGATGATTCCGATTATGGGAAGTTTTCCTTTAAACGCTGGAGACTGCCATGGACACCAACATCTACTGGATCATTCAAAATCATGACTCGCGCTAAGGGTGGTGACGGCAGCGTGCAAGGCGCTCAATACTGGAACAAGAGCGGCTACATGAGAAACGGAATCGAGCAAACTGAGGTTTTGGTGGTATAAAACCATGAAAATTTTAAAAATGCCTGTTTCCCCGATCTTGATACTGCTGGTAATGCTGTATCTGGTGGCTACTATTATCGCAAAACAGCCAGGTATCGCAAAAGACGTAGCAAATCCTGCAGATAAGACTGCTTCAAATGGTTCAAAAGCCAGTTTGCAAGCCGCAAACGACAAAACCGAAAAGCCATCGGATGACCAATCGCAGCCTGAGCAGGTGATTGGAAAGTCAATCGAGCTGCCTCATTACCAGCCGGACTTCCCGCCAGGAAATGGCAAGGAGCTGTTCATTTCGCGTTGCGGCGTTTGCCATTCTCTGCGTTATGTGACTATGCAGCCTGACTTTCCAAAAAAGACATGGGCAAAAGAAGTAGACAAAATGATCAAGACCTTCGGCGCGCATATCGACAAGAAGGAAGCGGATGAAATCATCGAATACCTGAACTCGATAAAAGGAAAACCGGCAACGGAAGCAAAGATAACAACGAACGCTCCAGCAAGCAAGGGCGAATCCGAGAAACACTAATGGCAGAAAATCCTTCAGAGATTCAATATTCTGATAAGGCAAGCGGCAAGAAAACGCCGCTTGTACTTTCTATCATCGTGGCTGTGGCGGCCGCTGGTGTTTCCATCTGGGGCATCAACAGCAATGGTCTAACTGCCGGTATTCCTTCGGCTGCAAATTTGCAAACAGGTTCGAAGCCACCATCTACTGTTGAACCTCCAGGTGGTAAGGAGGAGCAGGAAAAGCTGTTGAAGTCAGGAGCGAAGGTGCACCAGGAGAGATGTGCTGGCTGTCATGCGTCAGATGTAAAGATGATCGGGCCGTCGTATTCGGAAATCTGCCGCAGGTATGGTGAGTCAGTTGAAATTGCCGGTAGTCCAACGCTGGGCGTGACCGATCAGGTCGATACCACAGCCTTGAGCGCCATCAGTTTTGCAACGACACATCCTCAAGGTGCCTGGGATGCTTACGAGCGCGGGCCGCAAATAAATTTGAGCCCTGAAGAACGTCGCGCCATTTCGTACTGGATTTTCAATATTTCCAAAGAAAAGGAAGACGGGGATGACTGATAGCCTGCAAAAATCTGCATCTTCCGAAGTGCCGAAGGTTGAATTCGGTCTGATAAAGGCGCACGCGATTGCTGCATTCGTGACACTTCTGATATCCGTCAGTTTTGGAATCTTTGTATCGCTAAAACTGCATATGCCTGATTTTGCCAGTGCGAGCCCATTTCTCACCTGGGGACGATTGCGCTACAACCACACGCAGGGCATTTTCTTTGGCTGGCTCGGCAACGCATTTTTGATGTTCCTTTACTACGCGGTTCCGATGCTGTCGATGCGCCCTGTGCTCAATCGCAAACTTGGTTGGGCGATGTTTGTTCTGTGGAACTTTGCGGTTGTCTTGCCCGGTTGGTTGCTGGTGCTTGCCGGTATCAGCCAACCTCTGGAGTGGGGTGAGTTTCCGCTGATTGTAGATGCATTCGTGGTGCTGGCATTTCTTGCGTCTGTGGCACAGTTTGCACTGCCGTTATTGAAGACAAAACTGTCGTCGCTTTATGTGTCAGGTTGGTACATTCTCGGCGGGCTGATTTTTACGCTCTTTGCTTATCCCATGGGAAATGTGGTTCCCCAGCTTTTGCCTGGCGCGCAAGGTGCTGCTTTCAGTGGACTCTGGATTCACGATTCCATTGGTCTGTATGTGACACCGCTGGCTCTGTCGATAATATTCTTCGTCGTTCCATTAGTGACTAAGAAGCCGATCTATAGCCATTTTCTTTCCATGCTCGGATTTTGGTTGCTCTTCTTTGTTTATCCGCTCAATGGAACTCACCACTACGTTTTTTCAGCTATTCCCATGGATGCGCAAAAGGGTGCAATTGTTGCATCGGTTTATTTGGGAATGGATGTAATTCTCGTGGTTACTAACCTGCTCATGTCGATGCGCGGCTGCGGCAAACTGTTGAAAGACGATCTATCCCTGCGATTCGTCTGGATGGGCACGATTCTATATTTGATTGTCAGCATGCAGGGTGCCATGCAAGCTTTGATGCCGTTCAATCGTTTGACACACTTTAGCGATTGGGTGATCGGGCATTCTCACCTGGCTATGCTAGGCTTTGCCACTTTTACCGCAATAGGTGGCATGTCATACGTCTGGCAGAGGATGCCGAACGCGCGGTTCAACAGAAGAGCATTGAATCATGCCTTCTGGTTGTTGCTTATCGGCATGGCTTCCATGGTTGCCATACTCACCATCGCCGGACTGATCGAAGCGAAGGTGTGGCAGGCATCGCTGCCATGGATCGAATCAGTTCGTGCCGTTAAAGACTACTGGATGATGCGCACTTTTTCGTCCATTCTTATATTTGGCGGCTTAATTTCGCTTTGTGTTTCCTTCTTCTCAGGGAAGACTAATGAAGCATCTATTGCGCCATCATCGGAAGAGTCGGGATCCTCAGAATCCCCGGCTCTAGAAATCGCCACTCCGTCATCCAAATTGCCGAAGCGTCTGGGAATGGCATATGCCGTCGCCGGAATTGGAGGCATAGGATTCTTCCTTCTTTCGTTTGGCGTGCTTGCAGTCATACCTGGCATGGCTTTGCAAAACGAGATTGCGCGAACAAAGCCGTCGACAATGCTCGTGCCATCCGAGCAAGAGCAGCGTGGAAGATTGATCTACGCAAGGGAAGGTTGTGCCTACTGTCATACCCAACAGATAAGGACGGTGCCTCAGGATGTGGAACGCTTTGGTGCGCCCACAAAGGCCTGGGAAAATCGATATGATTATCCGCATCTTTGGGGAACGCGAAGAGTTGGTCCGGACCTATCACGCGAAACAAATATTCGCTCTGACGATTGGCAATTGACCCACCTCTACAATCCGCGCTCCATAGTTCCGGATTCCGTAATGCCTGCGTTTCCGTGGTTATTCGATGGATCACCAGCAAAGCCGAAAGCTGAAGCGCAGGACTTGCTGGCATATATCAAATCTCTAGGAAAAGCTCGTGCGTTGGCGGGCAACGATCCAAAGCAATGGACTCTGGCGCCGAATTGTGAATGCCCTGACGACGTCAAAAAAATTGAAACTACTCCAGTTCCCTTAGACGCCAGTGGTGCAACAAGAACAGTAAGTGTGCCCGGCTTTGATGTAGAACTCCCCCAAGATTCGGCAAAGTTAGCGGAATTGCAGAGGAAGGGCGCATCGATTTTTGCGAAGAACTGCCAGGGTTGCCATGGCGAAATGGCTGATGGTCAGGGTCCTGCTGCTGCCGGTTTGTTACCGAAACCTTCTGGTTTGATTGAGGCGAATTATACGATCAAACATTTGACTTCGGTTTTGATGAACGGCATTCCGGGAACAGCCATGCCTGCATGGCGTGATTTGCCCAGAAGTGAAATCGAAGCGCTTGTTGCACATCTGAAGACTTTGCCAGAGCGGCCTGTGTACATCACATCCCCCGAGGAAATGGCAAGCAAGGAAGTGCAGGAAGGAAAGAAACTCTACGAGCAAAAATGTGTCTCATGCCATGGTATCGAAGGCGATGGCAAAGGTCCAGCCGCTGCCGCGCTCGAACGCCCACCTGCGAATTTCAAGGAAATCCAGCCTGAGCCTGATGACTTGCTGACCGTACTTGAAGTCGGGGTGGCCGGCACCAGCATGCCACCATGGAAAGATCAACTGTCCGAGCAAGAAAGAGACTACCTGTCGCGTTATGTGCAAGCGTTTTTCGTGGAGGATAAACCGAAATGATTTACGCCCTTTTGATTGTGATGACTTTGGTGATAGTCCTCTATGTGGCGGCATGGATCTTCATTCCATCACTTCGTGATTGTCTCGAATCACCAAATCAAAATTTGCTGAATAACAACGAAAAATTCCAGCAGGCAAAATCAGAGATAAAGTGAGGTTGGTATGAGTAGCGAAGATAAAGTGGAAATTCAAGAGCTGACGGCGCGCTATGCCAATGCTATGGACGACACGGATCTGGATGCCTGGATGGCAACCTGGGATGAAAATGGGTTGTGGAAAGGCGGTCTGGGAGAATTTAAAGGGTCAGACAAACTTAAAGAGCTGTTTGCCGCTCTTGGGGATCGCATTAAAAACCGCCGGCACGTGATGACCAATTTCGTCATTTCAGTAAATGATGCACAGGCCGAGCAGCGCTGCTACATGCTGGTTTTCGACCGCGTTAATGAAGCTCGGCTGATAGCGTCAGGCGTCTATAATGACCGCCTAATTAAGTCCGGCGGGAAGTGGAAATTTGTGGAACGTCGGGTGGCTCTGGATCCGAGTTTCAAACCATAAAGTGTTCAATTGGCGTTCGAATAGGAATTTCATCATGCTCAAACAAGTTGTGCTCGCCCTGAGTTCGGTTGTCATGTTGTCGAGTGCGTGCTTCGCTGCTGACGATATCGAAGTACAGGAGAAGATTCGCATTAAGAGCGGTGAGTGGATGGCTCAGATGCGGCAGGTGGACAAACTCAAGCAGCTAAAGAAATGGGACGAAGCTGAAGCGGCTGTTCGCAAAATTATGGCGGAGCGGGCCGAGCTGAAGTTGGACTTGAGCAGTGAAAAAAGAAATGTGGCGGAAATTTATCTGGCGTCTGGCAAAACTGCCGAAGCCGAGAAAATCTACAAGGAGTTGATTGCCGATAGAGAAACGCATGATGGTGTCGATGACTTCATACTCGTTGCGATGCTGAATCAGTATGCCGAGTTCCTCCGCGCTCATGGCAGGGCGAAGGAA
>JAYRNY010000870.1:0-3910 GCA_041911975.1 bacterium
AACGGTCTTCGACCCATTGGAATTTGGCGATTCCAATGAAAAAGGGCGACTGGAATCGACGCAGGATCTGCCGCGGGCTCTGGATTTGATACGCATGCCGGGGCAAAATTTCGAACTCAAATCGGTTGGCGATCTGATTGTTTCGCTCAGAAAAAAAATCACCAATTCACCGCGCAGCGCCCCGCTGCGTATTCGCCTTGGCACGTTTTTGTATATCGCCGGAGACTCTGAAGGTGCCGGTCAGGAAGTTAGACGCAGCATCGGATTTGACCCCGGCAACTATGTAGCGCACGCGCTCATGGCCAAAATCTTGAGCGAAATCGGCGACACTCAAGCCTCGGAGTTGGAATTCAAACAAGCCATCAAGCTCGCTCCCGACAAAGCCATCCTGCATGTCATGCAAGCCGAGTGCATGAGCGCCAGGGGCGATATCTCAGAGGCTATAAACGAATATCGCCGAGCCGTCGGCATACAACCATCGGCGGAGGCATTGTCGGGACTTGCCGACAGTCTCTTGCAAGCCAGTGACACCATCGGTGCAGTCAAAGCGGCCCGCCAGGCGGTTTCGCTCGACCCCAGTTCCGGAAGAGCTCATATCTCACTCACTAAAGCTTTGCTCAAGTACGGAGAAAAGGAGACGCCACTTAGAACGGCCCGCCAGGCCACCTTGCTAAGCCCCACTTCGGCAGACAGCCACGCGGTTTTGGGCAGATCGCTTTTTTCAAATGGTGATGTTCGCGCCGCCGTCGATGAATTTCGTCAGGCCGTCAGTTTGGATCCTTTGAACGCGCAAGCGCACAACGATCTTGGATATGCGCTGTACAGCAAAGGCGATATGCTTTCTGCCATCAATGAATTTCGATTGGCTCTACGAATCAACCCAAGATTGGGTGAAGCAAGAAACAATTTGGAAGTGGCCATCTACGGTCTGGCAAGCGGAAAACGCAGGCAGTAACGGGCGATTAGAGCGCAATTATTAATTGCAAAATCTACTACACCCGGTACAATTATTAAGGCGAAAACTGACCGATTTTATTTCCGAGTCCGCAAATCACGCACCGCCGGCGACATCATAATTTGTGACCAGAGAGAACAAATTGCAGCGCAACCCGCACCTGGAAATTTCAAGAGAAAAACAAAAGTCGAAAGCGACCGGTAGGCGTTTTGCCCTCAGCATTTTTAACTCTGCGATAATCGCCAGCCTGGCCATACCGGCCTTCACGCTTCCTGCCAGAGCGGACGACACTGGCGCCGCCGGCGGTTCCAAGGCAGGCGATGCATCTCAAAAACTGCTCCGCTTTACACCAGATCCCGTTGAAGAAAAAACACAGAACAGTGCAAGCGACAAGGACGCCAAACCAAGTAAGTTTTTAGCCCAAAACGCGCAGTCGAAGTCAGAATCTTCTGATGCTCCTTCAACCTCGCTCTTAGATTTTTCGGAAAATCCTGAAGAAGCAGCCAAAAAACTCGCTCAATCCATAGCCAGAAAGCCCAACGTTACAAGCGAGTCCGGCACAGTTCAAGTGCGGCGCCCGTTCAAACTTTTCGCCTCCCAGGAGCTCATGCACAATATGAGTTTCCGTGATATGCCGGCGCGCGAAGTGATTGCGGAGCTGGCCAGACGAGGCAATCTCAATATCATCATCGACAAGTCGGTAGTCGGAAAGATTACCGGCGATTTGAAAGATGTGACTCTCGATGAAGCCATGGATACGGTGCTTGCCGCTGCCGGGCTGCAGAGCCGCAAGCTGGACAATACCGTCATTGTGGGCAGCCCGCAAGCAATGGTGCAGCTAGGATTGAACCGCCCGGTGGCGCGCGTTTTCAAACTGAGCTATGCGCATCCTTACGATGTGGCGATGCTGCTCAATGCTTCCGTTTTTAACCGCGGCTATATCCCTGATTTCAACATGGAATTGAGGCGCAGCGGAGACCTGGCCGGCGATCCAAATTTTTCCGAGGGCGGCGGCAAGGAAGAAAGCGCCAACAATCAAATCACCAAGCTCGATGTCGAAAGAAGAATCGTGCGCGGTACAAGCAGAAGCCAAACACAAGAAGGTGTCGGATTCAACAACGCCGCCGTCGATCCTGGAACCCAGCAGATCAGGACCTTCCAGGAAGTGCCTGCCGACTTCAACGTCGATCCCAATGGCGGCGCTACGATTGTGGTACCGGACGTGAAAAACCGCCAGGTGCTCGTCGTAGGAACAGTTGAAGACTTGAATGTAGCCGAGGAAGCGATACGCATTCTCGATCGCAGGCCGCGGCAGGTGCACGTGCAAACGTCCCTGGTAGAGCTGACCAATCAAGGCATCAGGCAGCTGGCCGCCAATGTCAGCACTCAAGGCAGCGGACTATCCGCATCCGTTCTCGGTAACGCAGCAGCTCCTCTGGTTCGCTATCTGCCTGGATTGGGCGGACAATCGAATAACCTGGCGGGAAGCGGCACATCGGTGACAAACCAGGTCACATCACCGCTGTCGATTCCCTTCACCGCGACGCCGACGCAGACGCAAATAACTCAGACAGCAAACAGCATCACGCCGGCAACCAATAGCGTGACCAACTTCGCTCCCGCCAATCCGTTTTCGGGCTTGATCGGCTCTGTTCTTCCGACCACCACGCAAACCATTGCCGGAGTCAATTCCGTGCCCGCCGCCCAAACCGGAATAAACCTTTTGACCTTGGGCGGCGGAGCCGGCGGGCGCGCCAATATCGCCACTATTCCGACGGCCCTGAACATCAGCCTCAACATGCTTTTGCAGACGAACAAAGCAAAATTGATCGCCAACCCGGCCGTTGTCGTTTCCGACAATACCGAGTCCTTGATCACACTGGCGCAAGAAGTCGTGCACAAGGTCACCTCGACAGTTTCTCTCGGTGTCGTAACGACCAACGTGGAATTGACCAAAGCAGGAATTTTCTTAAATGTACTTCCCAAGGTTGCCCAGGACGGCTTCATTACAATGCGCTTGCGACCGCAAGTGAGCACGCCTCTCGGTGCACCGCTCATTTTCGGCAACCCCAACCAGAACCCAACCATCGTCACGCTTTTGAATATTCGCGACATCATGTCACAAGAAGTAAGAGTGAAGGATGGGCAAACGCTTGTAATCGGCGGTCTATTCACTGAAAACGAAGCGGCTATACTGGCCAAGGTTCCCTACCTGGCAGAGACTCCGGTTTTAGGCGCCCTGTTCAGAAACAGTCTCAAAGGCCGAAACAGAACCGAGCTGATGCTCTTGATCACGCCGAAGATCGTCGAAGACGATCCCAATCCGACGCAGATTACCGATAAGCCAAATTCACCGCTGATGTGATCCTGGTCTCAGTTGGAAGATTTTGTTTCCGGCTTCTGGTCTTGTTTTTTGCCAGGTGTAATTTCCTGCTTATTGTCCGGCTTTTGCTCAGCCGCCTCAGCCGTTTTAGACTTCAGATCGAGAGCGCTGTATGTGACGACCTGTCCTTTTTTGATTGCGTAAGTCGTAAGCAGGCCGATTATCTTATTTGCCGACTCCACCGCATTCAGTGGCACGTCGGCATGAGGTTTTCGCTCCTCTTTTAGAACATCGGCACTGATTCTTACTCCTTTTTGAATGTCGGAAACTGCCACCACCACAGGCTCGCTGTTTCTTCTGTCTATTTCAGCCTGCTCGGCTTGTTTTTGTGGAGCAGTAATAACAATACCGGCTATAAGGACAGTAAGTCCGATCACATTGCCCAGAATAAAGCCGGTATTTCGATTCAATAGAGGCATATTACTCACTCAAGAAAGTACGATCTGGCATCCCGGCAATGCTCGGCGCAATTCGTCGAGGGCATGTTCCGAAAGGTTCAAGCCTTTCAGCCCGACGCTTTGCAGATTGACCAGCCCATAGAGCAAATGCAAGCCGGAGTCCGTAATTTTAGT
>JAYRNY010000871.1:0-1543 GCA_041911975.1 bacterium
AGTTCCGGCGGTATGAGAAGAGCAGTCGTGATACTACTGAAGGTCAGGTAAAAACACATGATGATTGCCGCCGAAGCCAGCAATTTCTTTGAGTTGGTAATGCGACCATGAGGGTGTTTTGGATCGTCTTGCGGAAGCCCTTTTACAAGCGGCATAACTGCTACACCGGTCTCGAATCCGGACAAACCAAGCGCCAATTTTGGAAAGAGCACGGCGGAGACGATTAGCATTTCCATCGGCGAATGATACTTGTTCAACAGCGCCGACCATGCGTCATCGAAAACGTGCGGATTGTCCATCAAATGCTGGCCGGATGCGAAGAGCACGTATGCGTTCAAACCCAGATAGATAGCGACGATAACAGCAGCCACACCAATGGCTTCCCTGAATCCTTTGAGAAACACGCCGGAGAGCAAACTGAGCAAAAGCAAAGTGACCATGACGCGATCTTTATTGTGCATCCACACCGGAATTACGGGGCTTTCAATAATGTGCGCGGTGGCGTCGGCGGCAGAAAGAGTGATGGTAATGATAAAGGCTGTTGCGGCGAATCCCAGCAGAATGAGAACGATCGCCTTGCCTTTCCAGCCGCCCAGCAAACGCTCCAACATGGAGACGGAGCCCTGACCGTGCGGGCTTTCGGACGCGACAACAAAGTAGGTGGGCAGCGCGGCCAGAAGAGTCATGAGTACGAGAACTAGTGTCGCCAGTGGTGACAACAATCCGGCGGCAAGAAATGCAATACCGGGCTGGTATCCAAGTGTGGAAAAGTAATCAACGCCCGTAAGGCACATTACTTTCCACCAGCTATCTTGGTGGGCAGGCTCGGCCGTATTGGCCTTGGCACCTTCCATCAGCCATTTGGAGAATTCGGTAGTTTGTTTCTTAGCCACTTAAAAAGAGACGATTGTCTGGACAAATCCAGAGCATACTTTACTTCCAGCCTCGATACGTTTCAATCCCGCGCGCATCAAATCTTTCAGAGCAAACACGCCCTTAACTTGCAGCTCTTTTCATGTGAGACAACTTAAGTCTGAGGTGTCGAATTGATGACGCACGCGTGGACACCGGTATTAGTTTCGATCTCCCGGGCGAATTCTCGCGCCTGTGTGGGGTCCTGACCAGTGCCCAGGAAGATTTTTTTGAATTTGCGGTAGCGTTTCAACTGGATCATTCCATCGATCAAAGTCTCCGGCAAAACTTTCACCGTCAATATCAAGTCGCGATCTTTGAATTTCGGCGCCACCTGTTGCGATACCACTCTTTGCAACAGCTCGAAGACGACACCTCGGCGGGCCGCCTCTTCTTCAGCGTGGAAGATAACCACTTCCTTTTCTCCCGGCTCTTCATGTTCGAGGAGGTCAAGAAGCAGAACTGTCAAATTACGTGCTTTTGCTCCTGCCGTGCAGAGCACATAAGTGGGCAGGTCTTCCGGCAGGTCCTCAACGTTTTGGAATTTGCCCAGACCCAGTCTGAGGTCAGGGAGGTGCTGCAGGCGCCCTTCCAGAACTCCCAGCCTGTAGAAAGCGGTCACCATCAAAAC
>JAYRNY010000872.1:0-1818 GCA_041911975.1 bacterium
AGGTTTTTCGCAACGACGCGATTACGCTCGACGAGATAATCGAGATGAAACCATCGCATATCGTGCTTTCTCCTGGACCTGGGCATCCGTCTGTCGCGCGCGACTTTGGAGTGTGCAAAGAAATCATTTTGTCGCAGAAAAAACTTGGTGTTGCTCTCCTGGGAGTTTGCCTCGGACATCAGGGAATTGCAGCTCATCTCGGCGGTCAAGTAGTGAGAGCGCCGGAAATAGTGCATGGCAAAACCAGCGAGATATTTGTGGAAGGAACTCCTTCCCGCATTTTCGAGGGATTGGGTCCCAGCTTTGCTGCGATGCGATATCACTCACTTGTGGCAAAGGAGGATTCTTTTCCGCCCGAGTTGACAGTGACAGCCCGCGAGAAGAAGCATGGACTGATTATGGCGCTCGAGCACAAGAGCGAACCTATATATGGTGTTCAATTTCACCCGGAATCAATCGGTACTGCGAAGGGCTCAATCATGATGGAGAATTTCCTTTCTATATGATCGAGCGTGAGAGAGTTGCAGATATTGTTAATGCGCGACTGCCTGAAGCGGAGTTGGTCGATGCATTGAAGCAACTTGCGGCTCAACCTCTGCCTGTTGAAGTCATGCGACTCTTCATAGAGGAGACGCGTAAGACGGTAGTCGGAAAAGACTTACTGCCATCCGGCGCAGGTCTACTCGATGTAGCGGGAACCGGAGGTAGTGGATTTGCGCACTTCAATACGTCGACATTTTGCGCATTCGTGTTGGCAGCCGGTGGCGCGAAAGTCGCGAAATTCGGTAATCGAGCGTCACGTAGTGGCGCAGGCAGTGCGGATCTTCTGGAGGCGCTGGGATTCCCCTTGGATCTCCCCGCCGGGAAGGTAAAAGGTGTTATCGAGCAGGCGGGCGTAGCTTTCCTGTTTGCTCCTCACTATTACCCAGGGTTGAAGAAGCTGGCGTCTGCTCGAAAGGCTGTTGGTCGGCCCACCATCTTCAACCATATTGGTCCTCTGCTGAACCCGGTCGAGCCTCAATACCGAGTATTCGGCATGTCATCTCAAGCACTTACTCTTTGCGCTGTTGACTATCTGAAAGAAGCACATTCTGGTCGTGCGCTTGTCGTGTCTTCTCAGCTCGGTCTCGATGAGCTCATGCCCGGCGCTTTCAATCATGTTCTCCTTATTAATGACGGCTCCGTTCAAGACCTGTCATTTGTAGGTCCTGGTGCAGCAATGTTTCAGGGAAATGACGGTAAGCAGCTGCGATTCGACTTGCAGCATAACATTGATATCTTCAAGCAACTGGTGGAGATTCGCTTAAAATCAGAACCTCAACCATGGCTAGATCTGGTTTGCTTGAACGCTGGAGCCGGATTTTTCGTATCTGGTATCTCTAGCAGTATTACTGACGGTGTCGAACTTGCAAAAGAACTGATTGCCGGCGGGCGTGTGAAGGAAAAATTCGACGAAGTGAGGCGCGTGTATGAAAAGTGTGCTGCGTGAAATAGTTGAACACAAGCGAGGCGAACTGTCTTCGAGAGAAGTCGCGCGTCCGCTTGCTTCGTTTCAGCCGCATGTCGTGAAAGCAGACAATCGTTTTCTGTCTGCCTTTTCGCTAAGGGATGCTGCGAATATTATTGCCGAAGTAAAGCCACGCTCACCCTCGATGGGCGAGTCTAAGAGTTTTGATTTGACTGCAGTGCTCGAGATTTACAACAAATATGCACGTGCCGTATCTGTTCTCACGGACGAGAAGTATTTTGGTGGCAGTCTCCAACTTTTGTCCGAGGTGAAGAAGCTCTCTCATTTGCCAGTGCTCTGCAAGGACTTCA
>JAYRNY010000873.1:0-3810 GCA_041911975.1 bacterium
AAGAGGGCTGAAAGCAGAGCCATCGGCACGACAGTACCGACCAGGTAGAACAGGGAAGCGATTCCGTAGGTCTTGAGCGATTTGCCCAGTGTCCATGGGAAGTTGGCTTCCAGCCGGACCTGAGGCTTTGTCAGCCAGGTCCAGAGGCGATTGAGTGTGCGAGAGAACATGGCACACCTCCTTAGATGCACCGGAAACGCATTTCAATGCGTCTCGTTGACGGAAGGGAGCTTTCAACGCACTGATTCAGAAATGAGTGCGCGGATTACCCCCTTCGAAAAGAGACGGGCAAGAACAGACTTGTCCGTTAGGCAGTCGAAATTCGGCAGCGCTTTAAGCGGCCAAGAGGCTTGAAGGGTTGTTATGCAAGGTTTTCGGAGAGTTAAGTGCCGAATGACGAAGAGGCGGAGGTACAGATATGGTCATACTGAAGCAACTCCGGCTTGTGAGAAGCAAGTGCTTGCACTTATACAGCGTTTTAGCTTCCCTACTCAGACAAGATTTCGGAGCTTTCTGACTGTTTGAGTGTGTCGTCGGGAAGCATTACTAGATAAGGCATTGGCAGTTTTCTTCGCGTTTAGATTCTGAGCTATTGCTAAGCTGAGATCTTGCTCAAAACGCATCTCGCGCAGGTGCGTGACACACTCGAATCTTGGTTGCATCTCACTTAAGCGCCACTTTCATTAGCGCAGAATCATCAGGCTGGAATGGCTAGCGCGAAAAGGCCAAGTGCTTAGTTGAGATTTGAGAAATCACATCAACAAGCCTCTAAACTTGTATTGCTTACAGATACCAGGGTTTATATTGTTAGCCTGTAACTTTTCATTTTCTCGCCCGAGGAAAACCCCAATCTGACTTTTTCCGTCCCTTAGGTGGCCGATATCAGCATCCTCCAGGAAAGACGCCTAAAAATGCGCGTTTCCTGATGCACGTCGATGTTGGTCCCTGAAGCCTGGAAAAGTCGGTTTTGTCGTGTGTTTTTACCTGGCTATCTTGGCGCGCGTCGCTCTTGAACTTTAAGCGCACGCGGCAATTCGGAAAAGCGCGGTTTTCAACGCGCTGACTCTCTCCATGAAGCAGAAACGGCTGTTTTACGCAACAACTGCAAACGGCCACAAGGAGATACAACATGTCTCAGACTGATGCAAAGTCACCTGCGGCAAAACGCGCTCAACCGAGCGCGAGCTACTCCTTCACCGTCCGGCTGAAAATCACAAAGCAGGAAGGTCGAGGGTTGAGCAAGGTGATAAGCGCCATCGCTGACGCAGGCGGTGACACTGCCGACATCAATACTCCGCGTGTCGAGGACAAGTTCGTTGTCCGCGACATTCTCATCTACGCTTGCGATGCCGAACACGCCGCCAACATCGAGAAGAAAATCCGCGAGCTCGACCACGTCGAAGTGGTGAGCGTCTCGGACATGACCTTCAAGATGCACCTGGGCGGCAAGATCGTCGTCTCTCCGCGTGTGCCCATCAACGGCAAGCGCGATGTGCTCTCCATGGTCTACACGCCTGGGGTGGCCCGCGTTTGCAAGGCAATCGCCGAGGATCCCGGCAAGGGATATGCGCTGACAATGAAGGGCAATTCGGTGGCTGTCGTCACCGATGGTTCCCGCATTCTGGCGCTGGGCAATATCGGTCCATTGGCCGGCTTGCCGGTCATGGAAGGCAAAGCTGCGCTCTTCAGTGAGTTCGGCAAGATCACCGCCGTTCCCATCCCGCTGGCCACGCAGGATCCGCTCGAGATCATCAAAGTGATCAAGGCGATCTCTCCTGCCTTCGGTGCCATCAACCTGGAAGACATTGCGTCGCCGGGCTGCTACCTCATCGAAGACACGCTGCGCAAGGAGCTGGACATCCCCGTCATTCACGACGACCAGCACGCCACAGCCATCGCCGTCATGGCAGGCGCCATCAACGCCGCCAAAGTGACGGGCAAGCGGTTGCGCGACATGAAGATCGTCGTCTGCGGCGTCGGCGCAGCCGGCATGGCCTGCTGCAAGATGCTTCTGCAGGCGGGTGTTCGCAACCTGATCGGCTTCAACATCAACGGCGCCGTCTACAAGGGCGCGCCCAATCTGACCGCACAAGAGACGTGGCTGTCCGAGAACTCGAACAAGCGCGGCTTCAAGGGCAGCATGGAAGACGCCTTGAAAGGCGCCGACATGTTCCTCGGTCTGGCTGCTGCCGGTGCTCTTAAGCCTGAGTGGATCAAGGGCATGAAGGACAAGGCGATCATCTTCGCGCTCGCTAATCCGCAGCCGGAAGTGGCTCCGGAAGAGGCTGAGAAGTACGACAACGTGTCCGTCATCGCCACCGGTTCGTCGGCCTACTGCAACCAGGTCAACAACGCCCTCGTCTTCCCGGGCATGTTCCGCGGCGCCCTCGACGCACGTCTCACGGACATGACCGACGAAGTGAAGATGGCGCTCGCCAAGGCACTTGCCGGTGTGGTCACTCGTACCCAGCTGCACGAGGAATACATCCTGCCCGATGCCTTCGACCCGCGCGCTCACAAGGCCGTCGCCGACGCAGTCGTTGCTGCGGCGAACAAGCTCGGCTTGAGCCGCCGTCCCGATCGCAAGACGTCGACCCTCTAGTCGACGCATCAAGAGTTCGTAATCAGCCTCATACCGGCTGCAGGAAGGCTCTCGTGGCCTCTCCTGCAGCGGTCAGAGGCATAACTGGAGATACTCCTATGAAAACCCTCGTTCTGTTTGACACACCGCTCGGGCTTTACAGCCAGATGCTCAGCGAGATGCCTTTGCCGCCTGTGGAAGGCCGGCAATACGTCTTCTCCGGCAAGCGGTACGAAGTGATCGAGATCATCGAATGCCTGGGCGCGCGCGATGAAACCGGTCGGGTAAAGGGAGCCAACGAGAAGCTGATGGAACTGCTTACGGCTCTGTCCGGAGACAGCACTGAAGCGATCGCTCAGTTGGCTCGTGTCACCAATATCGGTGCCGAAGACGGCACCAAAAAGACGGCCGGCGGATTGATCCTCTCCGTCGGCTCGGTCGTACCGAACGATTTCGACCACGTCGTCTTCGTTCGCTGCAAGGTCAACAACCGCAAAGTTGCTGCCCGCAGCACGACCAGTCTTGCCCAGATGGTCAAATCCTTCGCTGCTGGCGACGGTGCCTCGGGCGACCAGAGCCAGTAGACAAACAGGGCCAAGATACAGAGCGGATGCGGTGGAATTGTCGCAGCCGCATCCAGCTCTCTTCGCCCACTCCCAAGAAGGCGGCAACGCATCCGGCCTTGAAACCCCGGATGTGTCTTCGAGCAGCATCATGTGCTCGATCCGATTCAAAAGGAAACACCACAAAAATGGCTACCCAAAAGAACACCCGCTCCGGCAAGAAGCTCGGCATGGTTGGCTGCGGCACCATGGAACAGGCATTCAAGCAGGATGTCCGCAAGACGTTCGGCAAGGTCGAAGGCGTTGTCGGAATCCAGGTGCTCAAGAACAAGATCGTCCTGCGCGTCGTTAGCGAGGAAGTGGCGGCGAAGCTGCCCAAGTCCTATCGCCGGCGCCCGATCGAGACGGTCGTCACCGGCACGATCAGCAAGCGGGCGGCGAAGTAACATTCACTGCTGCAGCCTGAGCTCATAAGGCAGAATCCGGAAGGAGGAAGATTTGCTCCGGCAATTTCTTCCTTCTTCTTTTGCTTTCAGGGGTCTTTTAACTTTGCAGCACCGTGATTATTTCTTGAGGCTGGGCATACTATATATTACAGTGGACTACCCCAAAACGACAAACGGTAGGAGGTCTGAGATGACATACAAGGAACTTTCTTTGCTGGAT
>JAYRNY010000874.1:0-1563 GCA_041911975.1 bacterium
AAGGCGATGCCGCCCGACAGGACAGCAGCCGCGAAACCGACGAGAATCAAGTTGAGCATGTGTTGTACTCCTTGGAGTTTACCTAACTCGCTGAAGTTGGAAGTCGAGATGAAGGCCGAGCATCACTCACGCCGGGCTGATTTCGATGCGAGTGCCTGTGGCGGGGTTGCCGAACTCCTGCACGGCCGAGCCGCCGCGCTTGAAGAGCTCCCAGAAGGGGCTCTCATAGCCGGACGAGCCGGGAGCAAAGGCAATCTCGCCTTCCGGCACGCTGAAGCTGCCGTTGGTGACCGTGGCATAGCGCCGCTTGTCGCCGACAATGACCTTGACCCGATCGCCTTCCTTGAGGGAAGCGAGCAGACTGTGTCCGGTGCGGATCGAGGTCTTCATGTTGCCGAACGAGTCGATGTAAGCGACAACAGCATCGGGCATGGGCGGCACGATGGCCGCATCGTTGTGATCCAGCGTCTTGTCCAGGAAGGACATGTCGCCCTTGAGGCACTGCGCAACCGCCTTCGGGAAGTTGTCGCGCGAGCGGAACTGGCTGCCCCGCGCCGATGTTTTGGTCGCCTTCAGCTCGACAATGTGCGGCAACACATAGGAGAGCGAGTAGCCGGAGTTGACGACGAGCAGCTGCGCGCCGTTCTTCAGCTTGGCATAAACCAAGCCTTCTCCTTCGTTGTCTTTGCGCGCGCCGGTCGCATCCTTGCGCGGTGCGCAGTTAGCGAAAAGCACGAGCTTGGAGGCGTTCGCGGTGGGCCGGCAGGCGAGCTGGGCGACGGCGAAGCCGGTGGCATTGGTGTCGAAAGACGCGACCGACGTCTGCACGAGGCGCACTTTGCCGGGCAGCTCATCGGAGAGCGCAGAGAGGATCTCGGACCAGGCAAGGTCGCCTGGCGCATAATCGCAGATCAGATGGACGCAGCCTTTCATGACTAACTCCTTCAGTGTCGTGAGTTCGAAGCGTTGAGACTTTGAGAGATGCGCACTGGTAAGTGCATGAGCACTGCCCGCGCACAGACCAAAAGACTTCCAATAGTGAGCCAAGCGCGACCAGAATTCGACGAGAGCTTTCCCGCAAGCAAAATTCTTTGCGTTGATCTTGTGAAAAAGTTCGTGGAATGGACGTTTAGCTTATTTGTTCAGGGGAAGGGAAGTCAGTGGTTGTAGGTGAACTTAAAACACTGCATACGCGGATTTAAAGCAGTATCCATGAATTTTGACATTTGCATTAGTAAATATCGGCAGGGTAGAGGTGATAGCCACGCTATCTTTGCAACCAGGAGATGCCAGACACACCGCCCACTGCATCGCTTCGTCTTGAAAACAGGACGGATAAAAGCGCGGCTCCGGCGTTTCGTCTGTGCGCGCGGCCAATCAGACGCATATCTCAACATTCTTACTATATATTCTACTAGTTCTCATGCAAAGAGAAAAACAAGCATGGCAAATGTCTTAGATTTGCTCAGACCTGTTTTTCTCCACCGCAATGTTTTCCATTACAGGCTTTGTGCATACACTTCAACCCGTTCGGCAACAGCGCGGTAAGCCTGCGAGAAGTCA
>JAYRNY010000875.1:0-3593 GCA_041911975.1 bacterium
AATGGTTCTTGCATTCTGGCAATTCATGCGTCAGAAGCGCTGCATTGCCGCAGCCGCGATGGCATGCGTGGCAACGGTAAAGGTTCAGTACGCGCCATTTCTTCTGGCTATAGGACTGGCAAGATTCGGCTGGAAATTTCTCGCTTTCTTCGCTGGGTTTTGCGCAGTGTTAATAGGAATTTGCACGGCAGTTTTAGGCTGGGACAACGTTGCGCAATTTCCCAACGCATTAATCTTGAACGAAACAACAAATCAGATTGTCGGAGTGCAAGCCGACAAAATGCAAAATTTGCGCGGATTACTGGTGCTTATTACCGGCTCGGACTCGAAAGTTGTGCACTATGTTTGCGCCGCAGTTTGGATTATGGTTGCGGCTTGCATGTTCGCATTGTGGAAACGAGCGGACGTAGAAAACTGCAGTCTATTCAATTTGCTCGCCGGTGCGACCACGCTTCTTATGCTGGTCTCCAGCCCGCATACTCACATGCAAGATTACATACTCGCATTTATTACTTGCCTGATGTTTTACTTCGCGTCACAGCAAGGTGACGACTTAGATGCGCGCGATCGAATAATTCTAAAAATCATCGCTGTCTCTTTTCCATGTATAAGTTGGATTTTTTACGTTTATTTGGTGGAACTGAATGCGTTCAAGATTCAACCGTTTGCGTTATGGGCATTCTTTGTTTCAATCTATGCCAGCAGGATTGTGTTCAGGCGGTTGGTGGCTACTCTTAAACCACCAGAGAGCACAGAGAAACGGATATCAGATGAAGAGCAGGTTTAGGGGCGCATTGTATGCGCCTTCGAAAATTGGGCGCATGCAATGCGCCCCTACATAGTTACCAGGGTTGTTCTTCGCGATCTCGAAACAGCTTTCCTGAAACAGATCCGTCTGGCACCTGGCAGAGCCAGACTATTGTATCGGCGCCTTCTTCGACGCTGCGAGCGGCGTGTCTGCCGCCCATGTCGGTGCGTACCCATCCCGGGCAGCAGGCGTTTACGATGATGTTTTCACTGGTCAGCTCATCGGCGACCATGCATGTGAGTGCATTTAGCGCTGCTTTCGAAAGACGATAGCCGGCGTATCCGGCACCCATTTCAGACATTTGTCCCAGTCCGGAGGACACGTTGACGATGCGACCATAATGATGCTCCTTCATCAAAGGAAGAAGTTCTTTAATCATGGAAAGCGCACCATATACATTCGTTTCCATTGTTTTGCGAACACGTTCGAGGTCGCAGTCGATAATGCTCATTACAGGCTCTTTGTCATCGAAATAGTCGAGCATGATGCCGGCGTTATTGACGAGAACATCCAGACGACCATATTGCTTTCTCAAGTAAAGATCGAGATCCCTTATGGTGGCAGATTCTGTGACATCGACAGAGCGAACGTCCACATCCAGACCTTCTGAAGCTAGCTGTCTCTGCGCTTCTTTGCCCCTGCCTTCATCACGGCAAGTAAGCACCACTTTGAGACCGGCGCGGGCAAGTTCGCGAGCGACTTCAAAACCGATGCCTCGGTTCGCTCCCGTTATTACTGCCACTCTGTTGGGTGTGCTAGGCATCCTTAAATCTCGAGTTCTCCTCTTCTCGAAACCCGGCTGTACCAGTAGCCGCTGTCTTTAATTGTACGCTTTTGCGTCTTGTAATCGACATGGACGATTCCAAAACGCTTCGAATACCCATGCGCCCATTCGAAATTGTCCAGCAATGACCAGGCGAAATAGCCCTTGATTGGCACCTTTTGGCGCAACGCGCGATAGACGGCATGTAGATGTTCGCGCAGATACTCGACGCGATCCGGATCGTGAACATGGCCGTCCTTCGATACTTTGTCATCGAAAGCGGCACCATTCTCCGTGATGTATATAGGCGGAAGATCGAAGTCCTCATGCATGCGCACGAGCAAGCGCTCCAGGGCGGGAGGACAGACTTCCCAGCCCATCTCCGTGTACTTGGAACCGGTTACTTTTTTGACGTCGCCGCGTTTTCCGGTGACAACCCGAAAGTAGTACTGAACGCCAAGAAAATCCATGCGGCGGGAAATAAGGGCCATGTCTCCGGGTTGAATTACCGAGATTGCCTCACCAAACTCCGGATAGCATTCGGACGGGTAAGCTCCGGTGAGAAGAGGGTTTAGAAACAGTCCGGCTGAAATCTGATAGCGGTGCTCTGCAATGCGCCGGTCGTCATCGGAGTCCGTCTCCGGCTCAACCGGAGAAAGGCTGAGCGTAATGCCGACTTTCGCATCCGGACGGCTGTGCTTGATTGTTTCAAGCGCCCTTCCGTGCCCAAGCAGCAAGTGATGCCCGACTTTGATCGTCGTGTTTCTATCTCTGTAACCTGGCGCATGCTCGCCGGTCAAATTGCCGAGCACTGCCACTACCCATGGTTCGTTGATCGTCATCCAATTCTTGACGCGATCGCCAAGGCGCTTTGCCATGACAGCGGCATAGTCAGCGAAATAGCCGGTCACATCGCGATTGGTCCAGCCGCCTATTTCCTGCAGCGACTCGGGAAGATCCCAGTGGTAGAGCGTTGCATAAGGTTCGATACCAACTGAAAGTAGTGCATCAACCAGGCGGTCGTAGAAGTCCAGTCCAAGCCAATTTATCGAGCCTCGCCCATGAGGCATCACCCGCGGCCAGGAGATTGAAAATCGATAGGCTTTAAGCCCCAGGTCTTTCATCATCGCCACATCATCAGCAAATCGATGATAGTGATCGCAGGCGACATCACCCGTGTCGTCATTGAGCACATTGCCCTTCGTGTGCGAAAAGCGGTCCCAAATAGAATCGCCACGGCCGTCCGCCTTTGCCGCTCCTTCTATCTGATATGCAGCAGTAGCTGCTCCCCAGACGAATCCACGCGGAAAAACTAATGGTGACTTCTCAGTCATGCTGGCTATGCTTCCTCATTCTGTGTATCTTGGGAATCTATAGAGCTATCGAAATCAGAATCATCGTCATTGTCGATGCCTTCTTCGTCGTCAACCAAATTTGCCGACCGTTTCAATTGCTGGCGCTCGGTATTTTTCGCCTTGCTGCGGTAGCGATGCGACAAAAGCGGCACATGGATCGCCTTTCCTTGTTTTCCGCCCACTGATTTAACCGCCGACTCCACTTTTTTCGATGTGTCCCTGAGAATGGTTTTCTCGCTTTGAGACTCTTTGACCATAATAGTGTAATTGTCGAAGCGAATCGGGTCTATTTGCTCCAAATTCGCCAGCACATTGCATCCTTGCTCGACAAGATGGGTGCAATCCGAGTATTTGCAATCGACGGCAAACTTGGCCAGGTCGGGGAATTGCCAGACTACATCAAGCGGCTCGGGGTGTTTGAACTCCGCAAGACCAAAGCCCGGAGTGTCGGCCACCCAGGCGACACTTTCCTCGTCGACACCAAGCGACCTGAGCTGTCCTCTGGATATGCGATAGAGCTCACTGTATGTGGTGGTGTGCCGTCCCACCCCAAAGTCGTTGTCCATGACCCCAATCTTTAGATGCAGCTCAGGTTCGAGCCGATTGAGCAAACTCGATTTTCCGACTCCGGACGGACCGGCGAAAACCGTCGCCTTCGAAATGAGCA
>JAYRNY010000876.1:0-2269 GCA_041911975.1 bacterium
AATACCGCCCGCCACAAGAAGTCCTCTGAATAGCCAGCCCGCAATGCTCATTTTCAAGTCTTTCCTCGCCCGGACGAGAATCCGAGTTTAGCACGCAGTTGTCGATTTCCGGTTCTGTAGTATGCTGTGATTCTAGTGCCAGGGATGCGTTTGGAACGCGTCAGCCATTACTAACTGGGACAGGTCTCTGAGGACCCCCTCTTGCGGGAACTTGCGCCAAGTAAATCCAAGACCCACCTCAAGATGAATGAGGTCGCCTGCAATTTCTGCGGGTCGCAAAACCGCCGTCTGGTGACCACCGGCATGGACTTTGAGTACGAAGTTTCCGATGACGTTTTCCAGATCATGAAATGCGGGGACTGCGGGCTTGTTTATATGAACCCCAGACCTGATATTTCCGAATTGCCGACGCTCTATCCGCCTCACTATGCGCCTTACAACGTAGAGTCCGACTTCGATGAGTGCAGGCGCGACAGCCTTTATTACAAGTATCTGTACTGGCTCATCGGCACAGGCATTGGCTACTGGTTCGATCGGCTTCTGCCGGATAGAAAGATGATTTCCGTCCTCGATGTTGGCTGTGCCGATGGTCACGCGCTCAATTGCATGAAACTCGCCAAGTCAAAAATGGTGGAGACTTTTGGTGTCGATATCAACCAGAAGGCAGTCGACAGAGCTAAGGGAAATGGGCACACGGCGTATGTGGGACGTTTTGAGGAGATCGACCTGCCTCATGCGACATTCGATGTGGTTTATGCCGGGCATGTTCTGGAGCATGTCGGCGACCCCGTCGCCTTTGCCGCCAAGGCCTACGATGTCTTGAAGCCGGGCGGTGTCTTTCTGCTCTTTACGCCCAACATCGGCTCCATCGATGCGCGCATGTTTCGCGATAAACGCTGGGGTCCATACTGTTTTCCGCGTCACTGGTATCTCTTCGATCGCAAATCGATGCGGCAGCTGGCCGCCAAGGTCGGTTTTGAAGTCGAAGCGATTCAAGATGTCCCTACCGGCTCTACCTGGCTTTATACGATGCATAGTGTTTTCAAATCATCGCCGCGCTTGAGCCATCTTGCGGATAAATGGTTTCCTCTTGCCGGTTCGATGAAGGTAAATGCATACAACATCGCGAGCAATTTCGTCTTTACAATGCTCGACCTATTGCTCCTGACTTTCACCTGGCAAACGTCCAACATGGGTGTGGCTCTGCGCAAACCTCGCTGACAACGCGATTTTTCTGCATTTCATAAAACCTGTGAACTGCTTGCCTGTGGCTCTTTTGCGCCGCTACAGCTACATTCCCGCAGTCAGACCGCCGTCTACTGGAATGGTGGCGCCCGAGACATATCTGGCGTCGTCGGAGCAGAGGAAGAGAACCACTGATGCGACTTCGTCAGGCATTCCCACCCGCATCATCGGTATATTTGCTTTGACGAAGGCGTCAAGTACTTCTTCGCCGGACTTGCCCTTGCGTGCTCCTACTTCTCGGTTGAAACGCTCGCATAACGGCGTTTTGATACATCCCGGGCAAATGCAGTTGCACCTCACTCCGGCGTAACCATAATCGAGCGCGATTGATTTGGTCAGATGGATGATACCGGCTTTGGATGTGCTGTATGCGGCATTCAAGCGAATTCCGCGCAAGCCGGCGTCGGATGCGTTATTGATGATGACACCAAATCCGGTGCGAACCATGTGCTCGGCGGCCTGGCGCGCCACCATGAAAGTGCCTTTGAGATTGGTGTCGATAACCTCATCCCACTGGCTGTTCGAGGTCTCCAGAAGCGGCGCCACAAATTCGCAGCCGGCATTGTTGAAGACGAAATCCAAACCGCCCAGTTTCTTTATGGTTTCTTTGATGCTGTTGTCGACGACTTCGGCTGAGGAAATATTGCCCTCAATGATCAAGCACTTGCCGCCGTCGTCTTGGATCGCCTTTGCCGTTCCCTCGGCGCCTTCGAGGTCGATGTCGACGATTGCTACGGCGGCGCCCTCTTTAGCAAACGCGACTGCAGTCGCTCTGCCTATGCCTGAGCCACCACCTGTAATGTATGCGGTTTTGCCTTTGAATCTCAATTTCGAGTCTGCTTTCGGGGCGAAGTGCTATTCTTCGCCTTCCTTGCCTTGCTTGCTGACCATTTCGGTGAGCGACTCGATTATTACTTGATCGCTTTTATGCTGCCAGTCGAGCGCTTTCATCAAGTCTTCGCGAGACATGATGCCTTTTGCCAGAACCAATTCGCCAAAAGGCATGCCCGATTTCTCCTGCTCT
>JAYRNY010000877.1:0-5054 GCA_041911975.1 bacterium
GTAAATAAAGATGACTATGTTGAGACTTAGCTTTGAACGCGTGAGATTACTCAAGGCATCCACGCTTTTAGCACTGGCGAGCACGATGCTGACCGGCACAATGTGTACTCCTGCCTGGAGTCAATCAGCCGGCGACTCATCTTCACAAGCAAAGCTGCCGGGAGTTGAATTTACCAAAATTCAAGATCTCAATCCCACCGCCAAAGGCACCAACCGGCCGATCAAGCAAAAATGGGCAGTCGTAATTGGCACCTCGAAGTTCAAAGAAGGTCGCCTCAGCTCAGCCAAAGACGATGATATGGCGCAGTCGGCAAAAGAGTTCTATCAATATCTGATAGATCCTAAAGGTGGTCGTTTTGATGCCAATCGCGTCAAACTGCTCCTTGACTCCGATGCTCAAAAGCAAAACATCATGACAGCGCTGGGTCCGAGTTTCCTCGGCAACGGAGCTGGTCCAGACGATTTAGTTGTCGTGTACATCGCCACTAGCAGTTTTCCAACGACCGATGGCAATACCTATCTGTGCTCTTACGACTGCGCGCTGGATAACATCTATGGAACCTGTATCTCCATGCAGTCGTTGATGAGCACGCTAAAACAGAATGTCCACACAGACCGCATTCTTCTCGTGTTGCAGGCGGGATATAGCGGTGCCGCCAATTTGACTGAAGGTGCAAAATCACTTACACCACAAAAGCAGATATTCAACATCGATCCGGAAAAGGTTGTGCTGGGTAATGGCTTCATCATCTTGTCGTCCAGCCAGGCAAATGAAATCACGCACAGCAGTGCATTCTCACGCAACCTGATCAACGCGCTCAAGCAAGAAGATGGACTGATAAGCTTGAACAAGGCGTTTGAAATTGCCAGAGAAAAAACCGCAAAAGAAACCGGCGCGACTGACGCCAGAAAGAAACAAGTCCCATTGATGAAATCCCAATGGAAAGGGACGGAGCTCGTTCTTGGAGCACCACCGGCGGAGCGGGTGGCAAACTTGCCTGCTTCGGTCAGTTCTTTTCTTTCCGCCGAGGGTTCATACCTGAAAGCCAGCAAACTTATGGCCGAAGGGAAAATAGAAGAAGCGCTGCAGCAGTACAAGTTGGCAGTCGCGGCCGATCCGAAATACGGTGATGCACTGGCAGACTACGGTACCGCGCTCGCCCTCAAGGGCGATTGGAAAGGTGCGGCGGACTTGCAAAAACGTGCGATTGAAGCCAACCCGGATGATCCCCTCTATCATTTGAATTACGCACGCATTCTGGATAAGTTGGGTGATTCGGATAACAGTCTTCGCGAATTGAACCGCGCATACACGCTTAATCCTAAAGACACATCCGTGTTGATGGCACTGTCCAGGAAAGCAATGGCTGCCGGGCAGATGAAAGAGTCAGTTCGTTTTCTCGAGGAAGCGGTGGATCTGTATCCCTCACGTGCGGACTTGCGCGAGCGACTCAGCTACGGGCTGATGAAGAGTGGAGATGTGGATCAATCAGCAGCACAAGCAAAAGAAGCCGTGCGCCTGGATCCGAAGTCAGCTTCCGCGAGAACAACTTTGGGATCAGCACTTTTGGTTCAAGGCTATGTTGTGCCGGCGGTGAATTCCTATAAGGAAGCAGCGAAGCTCTCACCGAACGATGCCACCGTGCATTACCTGCTCAGCAACTCGTTGGAAAAGAGCGGCAGCAAGGATGAAGCCATCGCGGAGCTGGAAACATTCCTGAAATTAGCCGGCGATTCAGATCCGCGTTTGTCGCAAGCGAAAGAGCACTTGGAAAAACTGAAAGCACAGTGATACATGCATGCTGCCTTAGCAATGGGCGCAGCGGTGACGACAGCTTCTGAGCCTGTTTGCCAAAAGCTATCATCACGATGGTACCCCCATGTGCAACTAAGTGGCTACTGAGATTTTGAGCCCGCAGAGGCAGCACTAGCAAGGTTTTTCAGACTCGCCATGGAACAAAGCACTTCATATCGCGTCTAAGCTGTGAAGATTAACTTCACAACTCGCCCGACCCAAAATTGCGATCTTGTGATATGTTGGTCAAAGTCGGTCCTCGGCCCGGCTAGTTTAGGAGTTCAGATCATGTATAGATCAACAAACAGACGCTCAACCACCAAACGCACATGGCGCGCCATTATTGGCGGCTCCGTGTTTTGTGGCGTCACGAAGGTGCGCGCAGAAATCCCAGATATGCGATGAGACGAATTTGTTTCTAACTTTCGCAAAGCCTGGGTAAAGAGCCCAGGCATTTTTGTCTTTAGGGCTCGATCTACCGCATCCAGTGCCCATCTCACAAAAATAAATAGCTCGCATGCTTGATCAGATTCTTCGCTGATTGATTCGCGCTCGCGCGATCGCAGTTGAACTTTCGATTCGATTTCGCGCGCACATCATCACACACGTACACACATATATTCACCCGCACACACACAATTCGCACCCTGAAAATTGAAAACGCCTGGGGACTTAGCTCAACCGGAAGAGCAACTCGCCTGCAACGAGAAGGTCATCGGTTCGATCCCGATAGTCTCCATTTGCCCGGTTAACTCAAACTGGTAGAGTAGCTCCCTTACAAGGAGATAGTTGTGGGTTCAAATCCTACACTGGGCATTTACTGCTGCATGGCTCAATAGCAGAGCACTCGCCTGATAAGCGAGGGGTGTAGGTGCGATTCCTGCTGCGGCAATTTGCCTGCCTGGTTCAAAGGTAGAACCCCGTCGCGCCACGGCGGAGATATCGGTTCGATTCCGATGGTAGGCTCTCATTTCTACGGCGGCCGCCGAGAAACCCGGACCCAACGCTGAGCGCTTCGGTCCGGCCTTGCCTCTGTAGCTCAAAGGACAGAGTGTCTGGCTACGAACCAGAAGGTTCCAGGTTCAAGTCCTGGCAGAGGCTTTTAGGAGGCATGGCAGATTGGCTATGTATCCGGCTTTTAACCGGCTCCAGGTAGGTTCGATTCCTACTGCCTCCAAATCTATTCACCGCATTAGCTCAGAGGAAAGAGCGATGGGCTTCTAACCCACAGGTCCCAGGTTCAAATCCTGGATGCGGTTTATGCCGTTGTGGCTCAATTGGTAGAGCGGCTGCCTTGTAAGCAGCTGGTTGCAGGTTCAAGTCCTGCCAACGGCTCCACGCACACGTAGGCAAGATAGCAAGCCGGCGGATTGCAACCCCGCTATGCAGCCGTGCAAATCGGCTCGTGTGCTCCATGCGTCGATGAGGTAACGGTTAGCCGCTCAGTCTCCAAAACTGATCGTCCTCGTTCGAATCGAGGTCGGCGCGCCATGCCAATGTAGTGATTGTGGTCAACACGAGCCGCTGAAGACGGCAAGAAATTGGTTCGATTCCAATCGTTGGCACCATGGAGATGATCCGAATTGGAAAGGGGTCTGTCTTGAAAACAGATGCGCGAAAGCGTTGCAGGTTCGAGTCCATGCCATCTCCGCCATTTTCAATCGACGAATCCGAGGCTAAGATGTGGAGACAGCAATGCTCTCAGAGTAGCCGCTGAATCATCGCCTTACCTGAGGCGCTTGATCACGCCCGGGGTTAAGTCAACGGCGTCACCTTTTAGCGGCTTGCTCCTCACCACCACATCGATTCCTCTTTCCTTTGCTTCAGCATCGATGGCTTCTTTGAGCCTCTTCTCAAGTTCGGACTCCATCGATTTAGCCTCACTTTGAACAGCCTTAAATCTTGCATCAATCTGTCCCTGTAATCTCGATCTGAGCGCTTCAAGCTCTGCCGAAGTTGCCCCCCGCGCCTTTAACGCCTCATACTGAGAGTTACATCTGCTGAGGAGATTTTTGACTTCATCTTCACTTGCCTTTAGATGGCTTGCATAGCTCGAAGCAATCGGCCATGATTGCACAACAACTTCTTGCTCTATGTATCCGGTGACTCCGCTCTGGGCTGCGGACGAGGTAGTTGAAGAAGACACGGGAGAGCCTGATGATTTTGGGTCAACTTCAGGTGGACGTCTTGTCACCGTCGGCGGCAAACCCAAAACAAGCTTCGGTCCTACAAACTTTCCGGCAAGCTCTGGAGTTTGCAACTCGCCCTTCTCACGCAGTACATCGGCCCTGACACGTTCTCTCATCGTGCTGAATGCGTATTCTACAGGAACCTTTCCACCATCCCTGCGTAGAGCCTCAATCAGATACTTTGTGAAGTAGCTGTTGTTGATTTTCTCGGATTCCCACGACCTCTGGTCTGGCGCGCTAGAGCATATAACAAGACTTCCGATTCCTTGCGCAACATGATTGCTGTCAACATTTGTTCTAATGAATCCTTTATGTCCGGAATCGCCGGTAGCGCCACTAAAGCAGGTGTCGAGAACGAGAACTATTCTTTTGGTGTGCACCCTTTCCTTTATCTTCTCCAGGAAGTCCTGCATCTCGATGCCAGATGAGAATAGTTTGTTCACCTTTGTATCGTGCGCAATAACATAATTTATGCCGCGAATATCCATGCCGGACGAAGAGCCGTGTGTCGAGAGATAAATCACTACCAGATCTTCAGGCAGAGCTGCTCTAGGAAGAAATGAATCGCCTACAGCATCCATAATGTTTTCCTTAGTGGCATTCTCATCAATCAAAAGTTTCACATGATCCCTGGCAAATCGTCCTGCACTCGGATCAATCAAGTATTCATAGAAGTCGGACGCATCCTTCGACGAATACTTGAGTGTTGGAACAGAAGGATCGGCGAATTTACTTATCCCAATTACAAGAGCCCACTTATCGCCAATCGGCGTACCGGAAGGCTGATTTGCCTTTGACCCGGTCACTGCCGGAGGCTTGGTTACAGTATTGTGCTGCGCTTTAGGACTAATCGCCTCTACAGAGCTTCCAAAAGCCAAGGACAGTGCGGATGTCAACCATAGAACGAGCCTGGAAGCAAAAACAATCCGCGCAATCATTTGAGCACTCCTTGATTTAGCGTCAGCAAAATTGAAGTATGCCAACAATCCTGGAAGAAGTGGCTTTAGTTTATTTTGAAATTCAGAAACGTTAGCCATTCTAAGGACCCAGCACCGTATCTTTCTCAATCA
>JAYRNY010000878.1:0-2976 GCA_041911975.1 bacterium
CGCAAGGGCAATCTCAAGAGTTTCAAATTTCCCGGAAGACGATCAATGAAGTGCAGACCTCAGGGTCTGCGCTTCATCTTTAAGCGGTTTTGCAGCATCCGGATCTTCCAGTTCTTCGCATACGGAAGCGAGATTTTCATCCATGGTGGCACAAAGCGATTTTTCGCTCGGGCTCAAACTTTCAACCGGGCGCTCTCTGAGAAACTCACGCTTCAGATCGAGCATCAATGTTTGCGTGAGCTGCAATTGTTGCTTTCTTTTGGCTCTGTCTGATTCCGCCAGCGCAAGCAGGAAATTGCACGAGAGCATATTTTGCTTGTCTCTGATTAAAACTTCGGCAGGTGTTGATGGATCCTGCATGTTCAAATTTTGAATGCGCTTTAGGGCAATGCGCATGTCGGAATAGTTGTTGCTATCGCGGCAGACCGAAGCGATCTGATTCAATGTTTGAATGATCCGGTCTTTCGGCGCGCCGCCCTCTTGCTCCAGGGCGAGCGCTTTGGTGAGTGCCTCCAGGGACTCTTTCAATCTTTGATCCTGCCACAGCAAGGATGCCAGGACTTCCAATTCGCTGGCCCTGGTCAATCGATCTGCCGCTGTCTTCGCCTCAGGCAGCGCGGCAATATCACTTTTTTGCTTTTCGATTGACTCCAACAACTTCGCCTTCCTTGCGCCCAGCCCTTGCTCTTTGGACTCTCCCGATAAGCGCATGGAGCGCTCGACGCTGACTGTGGCAATCCAGCAGAAGATGCATACGAAGAGCAATATGGCTGTGTGTCTTAAGCCAGGCGGTACTTTCATACCATCACTTACCCATAAGCGATATCTCGTGCCTTATCGTTGACAGAGATTTATACAACAGCTAGATTAAAGCTCAGTGAATTGAGAAAAAGTACCCGAAATTGTCACGCGTCGAATTTAATATAACCTGGTATCACGGAATCAAGTGGCCTGGATCTACAAAGAGATCAAATGTCCGATCTTAAAAGAGCATTTGCGTGACGATGACGCGATTTACTAAAACAAGACTTGACCGGAGAATGACTGCTCGTTCTCCGCTTGGTCAGGGTGTCATTGCCCTGAGCGCGCTGATCGGATTGATTCTCATTCCGATTATCGGCATCTTTTCATTCGAAATTGCACGCTATCAGGCAGGCGTGCAACAGCTCGAAGCCAATACCGATTCGGCGGCTTTAGCCGGAGCGGCGATGCTTGTTACTTCGCGATTTCAAAAGCCGACCGATAGACTGCGGCGCTTCGAGGAAGCTGAGAAGGCGGCAGAGAATGCCTTCAAAAGCACCTTCGCAGGCACTAGCGGGCAGCTCAACATCATTCTCGGCAGCACACTGACGACTGCCGTAAATGTTGGCCGCGGCGGCAGATTGCAATTGGGCAGCCAGGCCGGTTATTGCCAGTTCAAAGTGGAAGCGATCAATCCCGTCAACTTTCAGGTCGTGGAGCCCGACAGCGCCGATGCCAAAGCAGTTCGTTTCTCGGCACTGTTCACCGGTAAGCCGGCCTTCGGCAGATTCCTTCAGCTCAACAATCTGGTGCCTCTCTACAGCAAATCCACAGCCGGAATTCCCATTCTCGATGTAGTCGTTTGCTATGACGTCTCCGGTTCTATGGATGACTCCACTCGCGTGTCCATGGTCAACAGAAAGTGGACGGTTCCCGAGCCGGAGCGCAGCCAGATTGAGGCTGCATATAACTCATATGCTGACGCGAGAAGGGAGTTCCTTCGGTTCTTGAGCGACCCACGCTATACGCGCGCCGAGTGTGATACTCGCCGAGCCAATTTGGTCGCTCAATTCAACGACTATTTGAATTTGAGAAAAACGCTTGCCTTGAGCAAAGGACGACTCGACTGGGCTCAGCTCGAGTATGGGACGCTTTCCGATTGCGTGTTCTCGAGGCTTGAGCCAAACGGCTCGACAATAAATTGTCTTTTCCCGCAGAATTTGAACATCGTCAATTACACGCGCTTGCGCTCTGGCGGAGCTGCCAACCCAAGACTGCCTGAATTCAACTGCAACGAGAGATATTTCCAGGAGACCGGAGACAGGAGCGCAGTATCCACGGGCGGATTGGACTGTGCCACCAGTGGTGGTGTACCGGTGCCGCCCAGCGCCCCGTCAAACTATGTTTGCGCTTGCCCGGACGAGCCCGGTGGAATGACTGACATCGTTGTCCATTGCGACAACAATGTCAATGTCAAGACCCAGCCTCTATTCGGATCGACCGGGCCGCTGCCGATTGGTCCGGGCTCACGTTTTAGCTACACGAAGAAGCGAAATCCGTATAAAGGACAAACTTATACTTTCGATGGATTGGGATATTTGGTCGAGGCGGCGCGTGGCAATCTCGAACCGCAGAGATTCCAGCAGCTCCAGGACAATCTGTTCAAGAAAGACATCGAACTGGGCCAGCTGCCGTCGCAAGGTCAGGTCGGCTATCAGGCCGCTTATATGGAATTGGCAAGCCGGTTTTGCCAGCCATCTGCAGCGACAATCGACGCGCTGGAAAATTTCTATGAGGCTCTGCAAGGTGCCGGCTCCGATGTTCGCTTTGGTCTTGTTTCCTTTGAAACTCTCAGCTCTCCGCCCGGTTTTACTGAAAAGCCGATTCCGGATATCGCCATGAAAGACGATGACGTGCAGGGCTGCAATTACGACATCAACAGTACATATCCTGGGCCTTCCGGACCATTAAAACGTCCGATTCTTTATATGGACCTCGACAAACTCAAAGACCCAGAACGAGACCAAATACCTGATCCGACGGACGCTTCAAAACCCGATCTTACAATCAACGAAGCATTCGAGACATATCTGGTGTCCCTGCGGGCGACCAATACAGCCGCCTCGCTCAAGCAAGCGCTCGATATGATGGACAAGAGCCCGCGCAAGGTGTTTGCCAGACAGGTCATACTTCTCATCACAGATGGTATTGCCACTCGCGATGTCGCCGGCAATC
>JAYRNY010000879.1:0-5125 GCA_041911975.1 bacterium
AATTGTCGATTGAGGCCAGCATGAATTTGCAAAAACATCCGGAAATCCTTCATCAGAAAGTGTTTTGGCTTATTGAGAAAATCATCGTGCAGAGCATTGAATTGTTGTCTGGACAACGTCTTTTTTGCGAATTTCAAAACATTTGCACACAATAATTTTGAAAAAAAGATCTCACCAGTGAAAATAATTGGAACTTTTCAGGTCGGTTGCAATCCGTGAAGTGGCTCTATTGGTGGGCATTTTGGGGGGCGGTCTAAAATCCGTGCAGAATAATTTGCATTTTGATTGCCAATGAGGACACTAATTCGTTCCGCATACAATGCTCATTTTGTACATCTTTGATCTGGACGATCTGAGAATTGGAGTTATACTGGTAAAAGTTTTTACGCCCCAGATCAAGCTCATTTTGAAGTTCTCGAGCAAATTCATCCAATTTCAAATGAGATACGGGTCAATCAAACAAAAAAGAGATTGACTCAATAGAGATAGCAAATACAAGGCGGCACTCTGGGATGACTCAGTCGACAATTGATAGTTACAGACAAGTGGCATTGCCCTGGAGCGACGGCACACTTTCAGCCAGACTTTGGAAAGCACGCGGGCGAGTAGTCGTAGGTGTACCGGAACTTGGTCTTCACTGCTATGGGGCCTCAGAGCCGGAAGCGGTTTTTCGCCTTTTCACATCATTGCTCAAGTATTACCGGCAATTGCGTGCGTTCAAGACGCGCCTCTCCGACAAAGGACTTTCACACCTCGATTTGCTCAAGGGTTGGGTCGAGTCAATTGAAGACAGGATGAAAGCTCCGTCGATAGACAATCGCGTCGTGGCTATGTCCAGAGGACGTCGCTAGAGAGTTTCCTCTGAATTGAACTTTTTGGCTCCGCCGACGTATTTATATGTATGAAGCGGCAAATCTCTGGTTTGGTAATGGCACTGGCACTGGCCTTTCATTCTGCCCCGGCATTCGCGGGCGATGAGGCGGATAGTGCTTGCACGCGTCCGGTGGAGCAGCCTGCGATCAAATACATCGGCAATGCCGAGAGCCACAAGTTTCACAAGCCTTCTTGCCCCTATGCGCGGGTGATGGCGCCCAACAAAAGGATGCAGTTTTACTTTCGCTGTCAGGCTGTGGCCTCTGGGCATTCGCCCTGCCATTTTTGCCTGCCCCCGGTCTGGAAGACCGTCAAAGGCTGTGTTTTGACCCCGCTCCATCGTAGCGAAAGTGAATCAGCCAGGCCGCTTCCCAAGTTACCGGCCGATCCCCCTTAAATCCCCTGCCTCTTGAAGACTCTCGATCCGTCAAAACCCAACGTATATATAGGAATTCTCCTATGCGCAGGGGCGATGTAACTTGCTATTCTTATTATGGTATAACGACTCGAGAAGGCACCTTCCATCGGAATTGCGACGTAAAAAATGAGCTTTGACAGCCTCCAACAAAACTTCGCTCACGCTACTGGATTTATTTACGACCGAACAATCACTCCCCGCAAGATGGTGGGACAGTGCTTCATCGTATCCAAGAGCAGGGCGGTAACGACAGCCAACAACCTCTATAACTATTCCGAGGCGCCCTGGGCGTTGGAAATTTATTTCCCGCATCCGGACATTACCATCGGCATCAAGTCGATAGCCATTCACAACGACTTCGATCGTCGCGAAGCGCGCAATTATTACCTTCAACAGACCGGCTCGCCTCTTGATGTGCCACCTGTGTTGCTGAATGACCTTGCAACCATCGTCATGGATACTCAGTTGGCAGAGTTGCAGCCAGACAAGGTGGCCGAGATCAATCGCGCCCTCTCCATTCCTTTCTCCAGCCAGGGTGTCGAGGCTTCCGGAAATGTCCGCGGGACGGAGCTCTTTTCTGTCATCAACTCAGTTTTGGAATCGCGCCGCGAAGGACTCTTGACTTTGTACGACAAGAGAAATATCCCGATGGCTCGCTTGCAGCTTGGGCAGGGAACGATTCTCAAGGTTCATTACCGGGCAATGATCGGCGAAATGGCATTTGCCGAATTGGTCTACAGAAAACCCGCCGAAGGTTATTCATTCCAGCCCATGGTTGCCTTCAACTGGGGTGGAGTGCGCGACATAACGGTGCCGACCGACCAGCTCATTCAAGAAGCTGTCAGACGCGCCAATGAAGTGCCTCAGATCATCAATTACTTGAGCTCAACCGGAATGGAAGCGAGATTCCAGCGCAGTGTCGGCGAGATGAATCCGGAGAACTGCTCGGAAAACATTCGCTGGTTTGTCGAGCATTTGTGGCAAGCTCTCGATGGATACATCACTGTAGACAGATTGCCTGAGCGTCTCGGCGTCGACACTTACACGATCCTGCAAGCATTGCGTGAGTTGGTGAATAAGGGCTATGTTTCGCTTCTCAATCGCGCTTCGCCATTCCCGTGCAACGGGCAGCTCGGCACTCCGCTCGTTTCGCATACCGACTTCGACATCAATCCCGGTGATTCTGTCACGGCCTTTTATCTGGACCCGCTCTCGGGAGCAGCTACGTGGCAGCAGGGCACATTCTTCGGTGTCTCCAGTGTATTGCAGCCGAAAAACTTGTTGCATACGATTCCAATTTTGCCGGGTGCCGCCGGCGCTCTCATTCTGAAGAATTACAAGCTTGTCGGAGTTCACGGCGGTGCCATTGCTCCAAAACAAGGACAAGAAAACCAGCAACGTTTATTCCAGATGATGTGGATCGGCGCATTGCTGGACATGAGCGCTCGCAAATTGAGGACAGCTCAAGATGGCGGGGAAGACGAGACGGACGGCATCGCCGGGCTGCGTAACAAGCTTGAAAGCGAGAGCACGGCTGCAGCTGCTGAAAAGGCTGCTCTGCAATGCCCCAACTGCATGTCCTTCAATCCAAAACCAGGTCCATGCATCACTTGCGGCACGGAAATCGAGCCGCCGCCGGAGGAACCCGTTCCGGAAAACAAAGTTGAGATGGTGGTCTTCAAGGCCAAACAGCTCAAGGAAAAGTACAACATCACCAACAAGCAGTTGGCAATTGCCGGAGCAGTAGTGGGTTTGCCTCTGGTCATGATGATGATGTGCAGCTCGCCGTCCACTCCTCCACCCACTCCGGGTGCGACCGGAACAGATACGGCTGCTCCGGCCACGCATACCAATTCGGACAAGGCGATGCAAGCTGCAATTGATTTTGCCGGCTTCAAAGCAACGCCCCCTCCTGGATATTGGTATGAAGATACGAGCTCTATAACTGGCGATGCGAAATCGTTCGGACTTTATTCCGAGCGTGCTAATCAGAAAGTGATCTTTGTCATTTACGACACTCTGGATCCTTGCAAAAATCTCGAGAACTTCATCGGCAAGCCGCCATATGTAACCATTCCTGCCGGCGGCGAGACGAAGACGATTGAAGAGCAGCACCAGGTGTTTGGCGAAGCCGGTGATTTCCACTACTACGCAATGCGTTATGGTTATTTGCAAGATACTATTGCTGTGCTGGTCGGCTCATTCCCTGCTCTGGATGCTGGCAAATGCGTGGTCATGATCGGACAGTCATTGAAGGAAAAGGCCCCATACGATTACAAGTCCAGTGTTTGGCTGGTCGATCAAATGGGCTCGGAACGCACCAAGAGAGGCAACAAGGCTCTATTGGAGAAGGAACAGTCTAAAGAACCTGATGCGACAACAACTACCGGCACTACTACAGATCAACCTGAGGTGGCAACGCCGGAGCAAATGACTGAGTTTCTCACCAAGACCGGCGAGAAGATCAAGGGCAACCTGACTTTACCTGCTGAAGTTGCCGACGAGCTGAAGAAGAAGAAATCGAAGAAACTCAGAGTGAAGATCGCTGTCGCTGTCGATGCGGAAGGCAAACTGACCAAGATTGATATCACAGAGCCTTCTGAGCTCGAGTCGGTTACGAATGCTGTTGTGAAGGCGATAAACAGCTCGACTCCAATCGAAAACCTGCCGAAGACTAAAGACGGTAAGCTCTCGCTTCGCATCAGTCTCGACATGGACAAGATCACAGTCGAACAGCTGTAAGAATTGCTCTTGCCACAGCATTCTTAGTTCCGCCAAGGACGTCGCCATGGCTCGTCCTCGCGGATCAAGCGCTTCTCAGCGGTGTCCATCTTCTATTCCCAGCTGACTGGAGAGCCGAACGAGTCAATCGTTCGACCGAGGTTCATCCAAGTTTGCAAATCGACCAGGTAAAAGCGCTTTAGTGATGCTTCTTCGGCTTCTTGCCGGTGGTTGCCTTTTCCTTCTTCTTCATTTCTTCGGCACCGAAGTTATCGTCTGTCTTGATGCTGTATTCGATAATCTTGGATTTTACGAATTCGAAGTCTTTTTTCATGTCCGCGGTTTCGCGTGCTTTGGGCTCGAATTTGTCTCTCAAAGGTATCAGGCGTTTGTATGTCATATACGCCAGTCTCCATTCGCCTTGAGCGCGGTAAATCTGCGCCAGGTAGCCCAGAGCAGTAGCGGCCTGACCGCTCTCTGGTCCGAACTTCGTATCCGCTTCTTTCAGCGCTTTGTTGTAGCAGTCGATGGCGTTGGTAAAGTCATTGTTTTTCTTGTAGTCGTTGCCCAGGGTGAGCAAGCTCATGTATGTCTGCTTCACCTCACCCAACAATGCTCCACAGGCGCTCAGAGCCAGTGACAAAGCAACGACGAAAGCAAATGTCAGAGGGCGATTTCGCTTGACCCTCTTCAAGCCCCTGTAACAGCGGATTGACGTCGTCTGACTCGATTCAATGCTGGGTTTTTGATCCATCTGTTTTCTCAGATCTTTTGGCATGTTCGCACAGGTTCCCTTCGATAGCGAAAAAATGTAGCGACCTTATCAAGAGCGTTGCTCCGTCCCTTTCGCGATTATAGCAGCGCCAATCAGGAACCAATTTTGTGGATTTGCGCATTTGTAAAGTAGTGGGCAAGAATTTCCCTGTAGTGCTTTCCGAGCATCGCCATGCCCTGCGCTCCTGTCTGCTGCAGGCCCACTCCGTGCCCCCAGCCAAGACCGCGAACCGTGACGGCGCTGAGCAATCCCAAATGGTCATGCTCGTGCTCGAAGAAAATCTTGGCACTCTTCAATCGCGCCAGCTTTATTTCAGGGTTCTTAAAGGCGCTGCGAAT
>JAYRNY010000880.1:0-2610 GCA_041911975.1 bacterium
CTTAAATGCCCCGAGCGTCAAATCAGCAGCCTGCTCGCCGGCGGAATCCTGCCTGCTTGCCTGATCCAGTGCGTAGCTGACCGCACTGGCACCCAGTCCAATTTTCTTTCCGAGAAACAGGGAAGCTGTCTTGATGCCGCCTTTGATTAGTTCGTGACCGGACAACTCGCCGGGCTTATGGTCCTCCGGTTGCTTGCAAATCAAGTCTACGACCTCATCGAGATAGGTTTCTCGATGGGGCTTCTGGCGTGCAGCGGACGCCGATTGCTCCGAGGTATTAAACGCTTCTGCCATTAGAGGGCCTCCGATATTACTTATGCCCTGTACGGGCGGGCTTCCTTCCCGGCTGGCGCCACAGGGGCGCGGAAGACAGGGTGCATGGGTCAGAAGCCTCACCGGCGCCTTTCTTTGGGTGCCCCTCGATTTCAGTAGCAGTTTCGCAACATTTCAGTAGCCAATCCAAAACATCCGCCCCTTAAGGTGAATGCATGGGCAGCGAGACTGCCACTTCCCCAATACGCATGTTCACCAATAAAAATTCCGGCTGAACATCCCGGTCAAACAGCTTCCCCTAGATTCTCAAAGTGAGGAATGTCCCATGGCTAACGATGCTGCAACAAGAGTTGAAAAAGCCGGTAACGACGGCGGACAGGAAGCCGCGTACAAAGCTTTCACTGCAGAAGTCGAACAGATTACCAATAACTCCAACCACACCGATGCGGATCAAAAGATACTGGAGTTGACGGGAGCCCTTCAGAAAAAGGGTTTGCTGCCGGAAATCGAGACTTACTGGGCATTGAAGCAAGATGATTTGTTCGGTGGTGATGACAAATTTGACCGCAACGAACTTGGCAGTTACGTCGAAGGTAAGCGCTACGACGCAGTATCCTATGCGCTCGGCAATGCTCTCAAAGCCGACTATGGAAGAATCAAAAACAACGAAAACAATGGCGGAGCCTACGATGAATGCATGTTCAAAAATGATTTGGAAAAGGAGCCGAAGCTGGCCGCTGCTAAGAGATTCGCAGACGAATTGAAGGCAGATCCGCAACTTTACAAACTGTTGAGCGGGCTGGACGGAAACACTGGTAGTCTCAGCTATGTCGATCTGAATAAAGTTCGGGAAAGCATTGAGATCAATGCCAAATTCGGACAACAACAAGCTTTGTCGGAAAAGCAAATCGCTCTGATCAAAAATGTCGACTGGGACACATTTAAGGGATTGTCCGGTACCTGGTTCGATGTTTGCCCGGAAGACCTTAAAAAAATGCCTTCCTTTAATCCAGGTGGTTCGCAGATGGAACCGTCCGGTGATGAAAACAATGATGCAAAGGCGGCGGCAAATGGAGGAGCCAGTAAGGGCGCCACAAAAGAGAAGTGCGACGTGCCGGTTACAGAAAATCACGACTTTGCACCACACCTGATGGATGCAGGCAGTTTGCCTCCGGAAGACCATATTGCTAAATACGAGATACAAGCAGGTCAGGGCTTCGACCGAATCGCCAGAGACATTCTGAGAAGAGAAGCAGCCAAAGCAAAAGAGGGGCAAGCGCGTCAATACACCGAGCGTGATGTACTTGCACTCTCCGAGGCGATTGCGAAATTCAACGGAATGAAGCGCGCTGACATGCTTCGCATGGACCATGGAATGTTGAATATTCCGCCCTTGGAGTGGACATCGACAGGCACATAAAGGCAAGACTAAAAGGTTTCTGCGCACGGGAAGAAAGGGGAGTTCGCGTTTCACGCAAGTGGGAGGCGGACTCTCTCTTTGGAGGGTCTTCACCCCCCTTGCAGGGGCGGTACGCGACTCACTGGCAAAATGAAAGGTTTGGTAACAGTTCGGACACACATCAGTAACCAAACCGACACATCAAAAAAGTAAATTGGAACTGTGAGCTTCCCCACGCATCTTCCATCTGGAGTTTGAGCATGAACCATATGCAAAGTTTTGCACCCGGAGCATTTTCGTTTGGACCAATCGGCAGCCGCTCCTTGAGTTCCATGCAGCCAACCGCAACACCATCCACGACTCCCGATGGCAGTAAGTTTTTTACCGACGCGGGCGGCGAAATCGTCTACGCGCAATATTCATCAGGCGCAATCGTCAGCAAACAAGAACGGCACATTTCAGTCCGCACCGCAGATGGTGACTACTGGATGGGTAATTTCGAAGGTCAGTGGTTTCGGCTGGACTAAGGCGAAAAAATTTGTCCGCATCTTTTAGCTCCGACCTGTTGGCAACAATAGCTCTAAATAGAAGTCAGTGCCATAATCGGGGGATGCAAAACCGGTCCACCCTGAGATTATTAATCCTCGCCCTGGTAATCGTTCCGCTCGTCCTCGAAATCGTTTCGCTGGTCGTGCTGTCGAACCTTTTGCAACAAGCTGACCTCGAGCTCGACAAAGCCGTGCGGGCGCAGAAGATAACCGAAGGGATTAATGCCATATCCAAGCAGCTGTATGACGCCTTCTTCATGTTCAGCGCGGAAAAGCACGATGATCTTCTGACGAAAGAAGCGATGGTACCGGTGATTGACGAGTTCACCAAGAGATATGACGTTCTCGAGAAGCTCACTGAAGGCGATCCGCACGCCTACAACATCATCA
>JAYRNY010000881.1:0-10911 GCA_041911975.1 bacterium
ATCCGCTTATGTAGATCCGTCCACCGGCAGCTATATGCTCCAACTGGCGATGGGTTTTCTTTTTAGCTCCATGTTTACCATTAAGGCGCTCCTCAAGCGTTTTGCTCCCCGAAAGAACCAGAGGAATGACTAGAAATGACCATCCCACACCCTCTGGCGTCCTCCTTCCGCGATCCAAACGGATTTGTCTTCGAGGAGGGCGGTAGCCTCTATCGCAAAGTGCGAGTTTCATACAGCGAGAACTTCAAACACCTTACTCACTCCGGACTGTACATTACCCTGGTCGGCAAAGGACTGCTTGTTCCGCATGAAGACGCCGACATCGATGTAAATCGCACTGGAAGCACTTTTGCGATCTTAAAACCGGCGCGCGTTCCATTCGTCTCGTATCCGTATGAATGGAGCTTCAGTCAGTTAAAATCCGCAGCTCTAGCGACTTTGCGCATTCAGAAGCTGGCGCTCGAGCACGGCATGACCCTCAAGGACGCCAGCGCGTACAACATTCAATTTTTCGGGATCACGCCATCACTCATCGACACGCTGTCTTTCGAGATGTACGAGCCGGGCGCTCCATGGCAGGCATATCGCCAGTTTTGCCAACACTTTCTGGCGCCGCTCGCCCTTATGGCATATGTGGATCTGCGCTTGAGCCGGTTGATGCAAAATCACATCGACGGCATTCCCCTCGATCTGGCTTGCAAATTGCTTCCAAGAAGAGCGATGCTGAACGGCAACTTGCTAATGCACCTATTCCTTCACTCGAAATTGCAAATCAAGTACGAAGGACAAGCCAACGACAAGACTAGAAACTTCCCCAAACAAGCTTTGCTCGGGCTAATGGACTCACTGGAAGCGGCTGTTACCAGCATCCATCTGCCCAAGTGCAAGTCGAATTGGTCGCAATATTATGACTGCAACAGCTATTCAGCCGAAACGGCTGAGAAAAAACTTGCCGCGGTGCGGGATATGCTGGTGAAAACGAAGCCTGAGACTGTATTCGACTTCGGAGCAAACTGTGGGCGCTACAGCAGAGTTGCCGCAGACTTAGGCGCAATGACCATATCATTGGATATGGACCCGCTTTGCGTGCAGAAAAACTTCCTCGATGCTACAAGCGAACAAGACAATCGCATTTTGCCGCTCGTCATCGATCTGACAGCGCCAACACCGAGCATTGGCTGGTCGAACAGCGAGCGCTCCAGCCTGATCGAACGCGGACCATGTGACACCGGATTGGCGCTCGCACTCATCCATCACCTGGCGATTTCCAACAATGTGCCCCTTGTCCGTGTTGCCGAGTTCTTTAGTCTGGTCTGCAAGAACCTGATCATAGAATTCGTTCCGAAATCCGATGTGCAAGTGCAACGCCTGCTGTCGAGCCGAAAGGATATCTTCGACACTTATACGAAAGATCATTTTGAAAAAGCGTTTCACTCATATTTCGAAATCGTCGAGATAACCCCGCTCGAGCAAGAAGGACGAGTGCTCTATTTGATGAAGTTGAAGAAATGAATTACTTCCACGACTCGCTCAGCACCTTCGTCACTTCTTGAAACTTATACTGCTCTTCCGGCGGAATAGCTATATATGAGCGATCCTCGAGGACAGGCAGATCCGCTCCGACCATCTCGCTCAAGAGTATGCGGAAAGAATTGACGGGAGTAATAGTCTCGTACAGTTTTGCCTTGATCCGATCGGGCACCCGATACGCGTTTAGTATCCGCATTCGCTCAATAGTGAACTGCTTAGAATCATGCCAATCAGTGCAGGCGGAGCCGTGATCGCTCTGCAAAACAATAATTGCTTTTTGGTCGGCAGCACAGATTGCATCAAGCAGCTCCCTTAGTTTCTTCTGCGAATATTTCAGTTGAGCGACATAAGATTCTTTGACGTATGGAGCCGAGAGCAGCTTCTTGCTCAGGGGTAAATGACCGCCATTCTCGTCGAAAAACAGCGGTGGATGCGTCAGCAAGCAGTGTATGAGGACGAATTTCGGTCCGGGCCAATGCGTGATTTCAGCGACTCTTCGAAAAGGGGCCAGACGCACGTTGGCATATTCGTCTTCAACCAAGTGAAAATAGGGCTCAAACGCTCCAATCAGCGTGAGATGCAAAAGCGACATATTGAAGCCCGTGCCCCAGCCGGTGCGCAGGTTCTTGTCTGCAAGAGGTATGTTGTCGGTCGCGCAGAAACCCGAGCACACATTGAGAATCCGATAACCGGCTTTCTTGAATAGCTTCATGACGCGATTGTCTCGCAGTAGCTTCAAAGGTACGTATGAATCTACGCTGGTGGCGCCGAGTTTGTCGGCCAGTGGATTCATGAGTCCCATGTTCAGCGAAGAAGTGACACTAAATATAGTGCGATCGTGATTGCTGCAGCTTTTCTCAGCAACGTAAAAGCCCTTCTCTTTCAAATAGTCAATGAAGGATGAGTTGTCGTAACCAAGCAAATTCTTCAACGTCGCCGCATTGGCAAATCCGTCTATCACTATGTAGTAAACGTCGGGATTCATTGACTTCTTGATCTGCTCGACCACCTTCTGGTTTTCATCGACAGGAAATTGCTTTTCCATCAGATCCTTTACTATTGCAGCTTCCTTTGTCTCGAAGCCGGCAACTGTAAAGATGTTCATCGCACACAGCATCGCCGTAATCAACACTGCCGGCAATATCATTGCTTGAAAGTTTACGGCTATCGTTTTGTCACCGAACCCTACTTTTTTGCTTTGCGACATCCAGAGCAGAGCCGCAAGAATGATCAAGTAAGTCGCCAGTACAGCTTGATCGTCCAGCCTGAGGGAAACCATCTTCGCTATGCCGGACAAGATCTCGGAAAGAGGGAGGTAGAAGAAATTCGCAACCGATAGAATGGAAACGAAGGCAGCCGTACGGGCAGCGTCTTTATACAGGAGCCAGAGCAGAGCCCAGAGAAAAATGTTTGCCAGAACAACAAAGACAATTGGCTCGAGCAATTGCTCCGGCGTGTAGTCACCCAGAGTAATAGTGTACATGAGAAGAATCGGCCAGAGCCCGATCAATACCGACTGCAAAGCAGCAGCTATCGTAAGTTTGACGGTGTGGGAGTTGTCTCCGGGCATCACCGTATTATTGCAGAGTTTTCTAGGGGCGATGCCCTGCGTCTTGCCTGCAAAAAATCAGTGCGCAAATCTCTCCACCGCGGCCTTTATTTCACGATTTTCAGGATCTTGACTGAGTGCGGTCTTCAATTCAGACTCACCTTCCTTGCGCAGTCCGAATTTCTCGATAAGCAACATACCAAGTCGGTAATGCGCTTGCGAGTCGCTGAGATTTACCTCCAGAGCCTGTCTCAGCAATTGCTCGGCGGATTTGAACTGTTTGTAGTGCGAAATTTGAATATAAGCAAGAGCAGTCTTGTAGCTCGATTCCTTTGGATTCAACTCGATTGCGCTATGCAATAGTCTATTTGCCTGATCGATGTCTTTACCTTGCGCAATCAGCAATTGAGCGTAATGATAGTAGGGTTGGCTGGCATTCTTATCGGCGGCAATCGCTTTATCAAAAGCGGCCTTCGCCTCGCTGATTCGATTCATGTGTATGCCGAGTAATATGCCGTACACATCGTATGCTTGGGCGAGGTGGGGATCTATCGCCAGAGCCTTCTTGATCTCGGTCTCGGCGGCCGGATAGTTTTTGTACAAATCCATCTGAATGCGCCCGAGACCCAGATAAGCTTTAGCATTTCTTTGATTGATCTTGATCGCTTCCTTGTACTGCTCGTAGGACTGATCATAAACACGCTTTTGATCAATCAACAGATTGGCATAGCCGACGCGCGCCATATCAAGAGACGGATCCAATTGAATAGCCTCGCGATATTCCTTCTCCGCTTCGTCCGATCGATTAGTTTTCAAAGCCAAGAATTCTGCAAGTTTATAATGAGCCAGCCCAGATTTAGGCGAAAGCTCAATACCTTTGCGAAACTCACTTTCGCTGGCATTCAGCTCTTCAGGGCTGTCGGAGAGCATCTCACCAAGCTCGGAATGCAGCCTGGAATTAGCTGGATCCAACTCGATTGCTTTGCGCAGTTCTTTGGCGCCGGCAACTTTGTTGCCCTTGATGTAAAAGAGCAAATAGCCCAGCGACATGCGCGCCTGCCAATCATCGGAATCAGCATCCAGGGCTCTCCTGAACAACTTTTCAGCTTCATCAGTCTTTTTCGGATCGTTTTGCAGAAGCAAGCCAAGATTGACCATCGCTCTGGCATTCAAGGGATCAAGCTCGAGAGCCTTCCTGTAATTCTGCTCTGCCTCATCGATTCTTTGAAGATCGTTCTGGTTGATAAAACCAAGCCAGTTGTACGCCATCGAATTACCGGGATCCAGGCTCAAGGCCAAACGAACCTGACGCAGCGCTTCTTCTTTGTTGCCCATGCGCAGATTGGCACGGCCCAATCTGAAGTGAGCTTCAGACGAATTGTCACAGTTGAGAACGGCTTTCTTTGCCGACTCTAGAGACTCCGGATAACGCCCCTGCTCGTCGAGAATGTCCGTCGCCTGCATGAATGCTTCAATCGAGCTTGGATTCAGCTTCTGCGCTGCCTGCAATTCGTGAATTGCATCCCAGCTCTTGTGAGAATTTCTAAAATTATACGCATTGCGCATGCGTGAACCATAGTCGGAAAGATCTACAGGCACCGAACCGCGAGAACCGTCGCTAATTTCAGAACCGGAAGCGGGAGCTGCAAATGCCACCAGGGGAGCCTGGCGATGCACCGCCGGCAGTGCGCCAACCGCCAGTCCTTTGGCATTGACTGCACCACCGATAATGGGCGTTTGAATAGCGCCTTTATCTTTCAAAACAGCTGCCGCAACCTGATCTTTCATGCGGTTGAAGGCCCGTTCAAGATCGTTGGAATAAGAGGGATCGCGCAATGAATCAATCAAATATTTTGTGAAATAGCTGTTCTTAATCTCGTCGCCTTCCCACGATTGTTGATCGGGAGAGCTGGACGAAATAACCACGCTGCCTGTCGAGTTCGCCAACACTTCAGGATCTACGTTGCGGCGAAATAAACCCTTCTGAGATCCTTCCGTTCCCGCGCCGCTGTAACACGTGTCAAGAACCAGTAAGACTCGATTTGTGTGCACGCGCTCTTTGACAGTGCGCAGCAGTTGCCGCATTTCGATGCCGGTTGCAAACAGCTTGTTGACTCTGGAGTCACTCGCCACCACATAATTTACGCCACGAATATCGGCGCCGGAAGGCGATCCGTGCGTCGACAGATAGATAACAACGAGGTCTCCCGGAGCCGCTCCGTGCGGCAAGAACGAATCGCCAATCACATCCATGATATTGACTTTGCTGGCGTCCTCATTGACCAGCAGCTTTACATGGTCCTTTTCGAATCGACCCTGATTAGGATCGGTCAGGTAATCATAAAAATCTTGCGCATCTTTGGCGGAATACTTGAGCTGCGGAATGCTGCCGTCGGCAAATCGGCTGACTCCGATGACCACGGCCCACTTGTCACCCTTAAAACTAGCCAGCGACTGCTGAACCTTCGCCGGAGTGCCGGACTGGTTGTGAGCAGAGCTTGGAATCGGCAAAGTGCCTTTCGCTCCGGCCGGCTTCGCTTTCGCCCCTGAGCCGCCGCCTGCCGCTTTGACCACGCCTGCGGCAAGCACAGCTGGCGCACTGGTCTGAACCGTCAGACAGAGCGCAAGCGCCAGCGGCAGATATTTTTTGGCAGAATTCACAACCTCACCTCCAGACAGTTTTTACCCAATAACTCCAGTGGGGAACCCCCTCGGGGTTTTGCGTGCTTGCGCTCGGTAAAAGATGAAGGACCTCTTCCACGTCACGCGCGCGATCTCTTCACGGGCGGTCCAAAAAAATTAGGCGGGACACCCGAAATTTCACTGCCATCGACAACAACGGCATTCTATTTAAGTTAGAACCGCCCTTAATCGGGGGTTTCTCTTTTGAGCGTGAACCAGAAGAGACAGCCTTGTCCCGGATCGCTCTCGACGCCGATGCTGCCGCCCTGCTCTTCGACGATTGCCTTTGATATTGCAAGACCCAAACCGCTGCCTCCTTCCACTCGCGCGTCCGACAGTCGCGCTTGCTCGAAGCGGTTGAATAGGCGTTCTTGAAAGTCTTTTGGTATCCCTCTGCCCTTATCGGCCACGGAAACTTTGACGAATTGCTGTACTACTTCAACGGAAATTGTCACGGAACTTCCTTTGGGTGAGAACTTCAAGGCATTCGATAGCAAATTGACAAGCACCTGGACCGTATAATTTCCATCGGCATCGACCAGCAAATCATCACCAATTTGCGGCACATTCAAGGTTATCCCACGTGTTTCCGCCAGTGAAACAATCGAATCTATCGACTGGTTGATTATTGAACTGACAGGCAAAATTTCCATGCTTAGTTGCAGGCGTCCCGCTTCCAATTTATGCAAATTGAGCAGGCTGTTAATCATATTGATCAGGCGAGTGGTATCATTGCCGATACCAGTAGATCGGCGCTTCAATTCATCAATACGGCCGTCATAGACCCCTTCGGAAATCAGCTCCAGAAAGCACTTCACAGAGGTGAGCGGAGTGCGAAGATCGTGGGCCATCATCGAGAGAAATTCTTGTTTCAACTTTTCCAGCTCGTGCTTTGCGGAAACATCCTCGACAACGACAAGCAGACCGGGAGTGGAAAAACTGGCAAAGGAGCTTACTTTAATCTCTGCGGGAAACTGGCTGCCATCCTTCCTTTGTGCAACGATCTCTTTCTTTTGGTTGGTGTCGGAAGTAGCAAGAAATGCATCAAGTGAATCTTCAAACAAGAACAAATCGCTGAGCTTTCGAGAATGCAGGTCAGCATAAGTGCATCCGAACAGTTGCAAACAAACCGGGCTGCCAGACTCGACAATACCATCGGCAGTCGTTATCAAAAGCCCGACTGGAATCGTTTCAATGAGAGTGCGAATGCGAGATTCACTGTTACGAAGGCGATCGTTGCTCTTCTCCAATAAAGCTTTGAGGTCTTCTTTGATCATTTGTGTTCCCGAAGTTGGATCAATTCGTTCCAGCTCGAGGAGGAACTAGCTGCACGACGCGGTGGCTTCCTGGAGCTGGTAGCGGACTGGTGAACAGGCGCACCATGCGGTGCTTGCCTAGATTGAATAGGCCGACGCTCTCTTGCAACAGTTGTTGCATTCACTTCTTGTATCGGAGTTTTTGTTGCCGGTTTTGCTGCCGCTTTTGACGTGACAGTTGCGTCCTCGTTTTTTTCATTGGATATAACAGAAACGGGTGCCTGTCCAGATGAACGCGCTGTTTGTTCAGTGCCGGTTTTCTGCATGACAAACCAGACCACGCCACCGGTTATGCCGCCCAACAGAATTGCCGCAATTAAGACCATCGCCGCCAGTGAGGCGAACTTACGGTAGCCCTCTTCGGTGCTGCGCAACGATTTGTTGTCGGCCGCAGGTTGATTCGCTTTTGCCGACTTCGCAGCCCGCCGTGCAGGCGCGTTCACGACATACTCTCCGCTCTTGATCCTTTCGAGATCCTGGCGCAAATCCATCGCTTTTTGATATCTGTGCACAGGTTCTTTGTTCAAACACTTGAGCACAAGATCATCGATCTCTTGCGAAATCGAAGGGTTGTGAACCCGCATGCTGAGCGGCGTTTCTCTCACCTGCTTGGCAACCGTAGAAAGAACATTGTCACCGAGCAGTGGGGGATTGCCGGTCAAAGTTTCATACATCAAACATCCGACCGAGTAGATGTCGGAGCGGACATCTAATTCCTCTCCCAGGCATTGCTCGGGGCTCATGTATGCCGGGCTTCCGAACGCTTCTCCCTGTTGTGTCAGCCGCATCGTGTCGGTCGCATCGCGCAGCAGCCTGGCAAAACCGAAGTCAACTATGGCAACGCGGTCCTGTCCGTTTTGCTTGGTTTGAATAATTACGTTGCTCGGCTTTAAATCCCTGTGTATGATGCCGTTGGTGTGAGCGCACATCAGTCCGGAGCAAATCTGAATGAAGATCTCCAGGGCGCGCGCAACCTTGAGTCTTCCTTCGCTCTTAATCACATCGGAGAGATTTTGCCCTTCCACAAATTCCATGACGAGATAGGGCGCGCCGTCCTTCTCTTGCCCATAGCCATGCACTTGCCCCAGGTTTGAGTTGGATAGACTGGAAACGACTGCCACTTCTCTCATCAGACGTTTTACAGCCAACTCATTCTGAGCCAGCTCGGGGCGCATGATTTTTAGAGCAACTAATTCCCCATTGGTCAGGTCTATGCCTTTGTACACATAGCCCATGGCACCGCTGCCGACACACTCGATCAGCTCATAGCGGTTGTTTAATACCTGCTTGGCAGGCGGTGCCTCAGCAGCGCCGGTTGCCGAGCCTGCCGAACCTGCGCACTGGCAGCGGTCATCCTTGAAAATCCAATAGGTAAACGAGCCCACCTGACCTATCTTCAGGCCGCAACGAGGGCAAATACTATCCGCTGAGACTGGTGCGCTTTCGTTCATAACTACTTTCGCAGCACGCCGGGGGTTATGTCTTTATACCCCAGAAATGAGAGATTCAGGTCAGATCAAACCACATGGATATCGGACGCTTCTCGCTTCTTAAGCAATAATCTGATCTTACCAACGGTGCCAGCGGCGCCAGATGTTGCTGTCCATGTTTGGCGACCAGTCCAGACCAGAAGGTCGTTGCATCCGCCAACTGGAATGAATACCGCAGGCTCGATCCGCCCAGTTCCAGAGGCAACCCGGCACGCTCCGCTGCAAGAACCGCCTTGGAAAGAATCGTTTGATATTGCCCTTGCCACAGTTTGCCGCGATCGCCGAGCGTGTTTATAAACCCGTTATCCATAAGGGTCACGACCATATCGGACAGCGAATGATTGTAGGTTGAATTCGGGCTGCGGGTGGTGATGTCCACCAGATTGAAGCGCTTGCCTGCCGAATCTATAAGGACATTGTTGGCTTTCGATGGATCGAACTGCAGACCTTTTTTCTGCAGATTCATGAGCATGGCGGCAAACTCGTCATATGCCGATTGCGGCATATCGGCCGCTTTCTCGATACTCGACCCGTAGATTTTTCTGGCGGCAGTTTCGCCCATGGCACGCGCATCTCGGCCGAGTGGTCCACCAGCAGGTGTTCCATCCTGTACCTTCAAAATTGTGGCGTTGCCCATTTTTGCAACGGGCTGCCCGACGTTTCCTTCCGGGAAAATATCCGCCACCGCCTCAATCGGACTCAGTCCTTGAACGCCTTTTCCAGGTGGCCCCGGGACTCTCAATACAAAGTCCTTGACGCCGTCGATTTTGTAGACGGCCGCGTTTCCACCCCTTCCCAAAAAGTTTTCCGTCTTCACTGATGCAGCAATTCCTTCCTCGCTCACTCCGGCCTCTGCCATAGTCGCCTTCAGTGCATCAAACGAAAAACGCGGCGCAATGCCTTTTGTGACCTCGACTTTGGGCTCGGCTTGTTCAATCAATTTTGCGGGCTCGAAGGCCCTGGGTGCAAACCGTGACACCGCAAATCCGCCCGCCTTCATTCCCGCGTAGCCAATCCCCATGTCGACGACAAAAGAGCCAAGGCTGTTTCGCGTGGCGGCAATATTCTTGTCCATGTTTGTGCCTGAGTGCCAGGTGTCTGCCACCGCACTACCAAACTGGCTCCAGCGATTGCCGGTGATTTCGTCATAGCCTAGCTTCACTGCCATAGCTATGCCGATACCGCCTGCGATCAGCCTTCCCGGTGCACCGGACCTGCCGATTGCACCGAGAACAGTACCGGTACCAAAGGCGACGCCCAGCTCGGGAAGCTTATCGAGCGGGTGTTTAACAGTATCGAGAATTGCTTCGCCGACACCCAACCCGATCATTTTGGTTTCCCGTCCCAAACTGTAGGCGGTCTCGAATAGCGGACTGGTCGAGTCCTGCGAGCCACTGTTCTGGGATAGTGGTACTTCCGCACGTGAGTGCGTTTCAAATGGTGGCATCAAGTGCGTGGGGATCGTCTGAGTACTTAACCAGATAATGTATCAACCACTTTTAATGCAGTCAGTGGGGAAACTACGTAGTCACAGCTAGCTCGGTGCTAATTGCTATCCGGTTGCCTGACCCCCCGAAGAGAAAATCGAAGCAAGTTACTCCTTGGCGCTCATCCCGCCTCAGGTTCGGCGTTGCGTCCTCTCAGAGGTAATCGACCTAAGATTTTTGCTGTGCTCAAAGATTCTGTAGCCGAAGCATAAAGTTACTGCAGAATCCAGGCTATCTAGCCATCTCTTCGATGATGTCCGAGATGCCGCCGGTGATAACATCCTCCGGTTTCTTCGTCTGGCGATAGCCGCTAGGCATGTCGAAAAAGCCGGCCGGGACCTCCATCTGCTTCGCGACGTGAGTTTCAATCGTCTTGCCGGGTCCCTCGCCGCCCATGTGTTGCACGCGAAAAGGTATGCCTTTCAATTCGGGAAGCGCGTCATTGCCGCAAAGAATGATGCTAATCTGCTGCGGCAGGTTGAGACCTTCGACAAGAAAGATGCGCGAGCGAGGCGTCGTCTTTTCGAAGCTTTCAGCGTCATAAACTTTAGTGCGCATACCGGCGATGATTTCGTCCTTGGCAAGAGGCTTGAGCCCTTTGACAAATGAAGAGCCAAGTTTTCTGGCGCGCCAGTCTTTGAGCGGCGTTCGGCAATATATTTTGGCTTTGGGATTGAAGACAAACAAGTCCCAATCTGGTGATTTTGCCAGGTTCGCCCATTTCTGGTTTGAAAAGGTAATCTTCAATGCCTTAGGGCTGGCATAAACTTCGCAGTCGCCGAAGATCATGTTGGTCTGCACAAAGTACCAGCACTTGATCTTTGGCCCTTTTTCTGCCGCCATTGATGGTTTTGCAG
>JAYRNY010000882.1:0-2697 GCA_041911975.1 bacterium
AAATGGAGGAGAGGCTGAGGCGCCTCCCTGCGAGAAAGCCGCAGGCGGACCCCTGCGCGCACAAAAAGAAAGGTCGGCGCAAGCGCCGCCCTTTCAAGGAGCCGCCTGCGACTCCCCAACCGATAGTTCATCTAGCCGTCTTTCTTTTCCATCTTCATGCGCGGTCCGCCACGGTGATGCATGCCGCGGCCGCCCTTCACGACGAAGTCGCGAATCTTTTTGCGCTGTTCTTCAGTAAGGACATCGTGCATTGCCAGACGATTGTCAAGCTTCATATTGGCGAGATCCGCCTTCAGCCCGTTAATCTTGTCTTGCAGATTGCGGCAAGCTTTGGCGTCGACACTGGTCTGAGTCATCATATCCTTCAGGTGTCTTTCGTTGGTACGGACTTCCAGCATTTTGGGTCCGGCTTTATCCAGGAAAGAATTCTTCAAGGCGTAGAACTTCTCATATTGATCGTCCGAGAGGTCCAGGGCGCCCAAAATGGGACAGCCACCGCCACCGCAATGTCCGCCGCCACGCCCGCCAAAGCCTCTGCGCATCATCATCATGTGAGGAGGTCCGCCAGGCCCCCCGGGAGCACCCATTTGAATGGCGTTGGGGTCCATAGCGAGGTTGAATTCCGGGTTTCCGTCTCCATCGAGGCTGACTTCGACCATTCCTTCCATGGGCGGAGGTGGACCGTCACCAACGCCATCGGGCAGATCGACTTCCTGAGCAAGGGCCGGGCTGTTGCACAGGGCGGCCAAGAACAAGCCGGATAGGGCAACCGGCACTTTTTCCAGTAATTTCATTAGTACTTCTCCTTAAAGCCTTCCCGACGAAGAATGGCAATAATTTGGCTTCTACATGTAAAAGACGAGATTTGTCGAAAAAAAGTTCAAAGCCAAAGATTAAACCTTAGCAAGTTGTCGCCAAGGTTCTATTTTCCCCCCCGCAAGCCCACAGAAAACCACCCTTTATCAGTTAATATTCTCAGTTCAATCACGCGGTGTAGCTCCAGCAAGAATTTGAGGAGTTTATCCCTTTTGCTCCTCGTGTGGCTAAGGCGGCAAGGCGGGCAATACCTGCGTCGAACGCCCGGAAGCCCTCAGGAGGCATGATGAACGGAACCCAGGAGAGACCGGTGGAAACCGTGACAGGCACAGGCTCAGGAGACGCACAAACTAATTCAAGCCCCTCAACCGCCAAGGTCGGCAACTACCGATGGGTGATTATCTCTCTCGGTTTCATCATTACCCTCATCAATTATCTGGACCGCTCCGCTCTTTCGTATACGCGCAAGGCCATAGAAGGCGAATTTGGCATCAATGACGCACAATTCGGCTACATCGGCTCGGCTTTTGCCATCAGCTACATGATCATGACCACGGTCGGCGGCATTATGGTCGACCGCTGGGGCGCACACAAAGTCTGGCCGGTCGCTGCTGTGCTCTGGTCGGCAGTGACAGCCATGATGGGACTGGCATCCGGATTTTGGATTCTCTTCGCTTTTCGCCTTTTCCTGGGCGTCGCCGAGGGTCCGCACTTCCCTGCTCTGACTCGCGCAGTCGCCGACTGGCTGCCCCAAAGCGAGCGCGCCCGTGCAACAGCCATAGGCCTTGCCGCTGTCCCATTCGCCAGTGTCGTCGGCGGCCCGATGATCACCACCCTGATAATCAGCCTGGGATGGAAAGGAATGTTTGTCGTACTCGGCGCACTGGGCATCGTCTGGTCAGTTGCCTGGCATTTCCTCTTCCGCGACTATCCGGAATCAAGCTCATTCGTATCCAATGAAGAGCTTCAGCATATTCGCGAAGGTCAGTCGCACAATCGCGAACTGAACGACTCGGAAAGAAGATCGCATCACCTCGCCTCAGGCAAAACTACCTGGCGTTTCATGCTGCTCAATCCTACTTTGATGTCGAACAATATCGCTTTCTTTGCTTTTGGATATCTTCTGTTTTTTGCCGTGTATTGGTTGCCTGGATATCTGGAAAAAACATACAACCTGCACCTCAAGGAAGTCGGACTTTTCGTCGTCGCCCCGTGGCTGACTGCCGCGATATTGTTGGCTTCTGCCGGATTTATATCTGATTGGCTCATGAAGAAAACCGGCAGTGCGCGCCTTGCCCGCACGCACATGATCTGGATTTGCCAGCTCGTATCTGCCCTTTGTTTCATCCCTTTGATGTTCTCGCACGAACTCAATGTCGCACTGCTCATGATCTCGCTGGGAATCGGCATAGGACTGATGCCGAACGCTTGTTTCTACGCGCTCAATACAGACCTAGCCAAAGACAGAGCCGCTACCAGTCTGGGAATTATGGATAGCTTCTTTGCGCTGGGAGGCATCCTTGCACCGGCTCTCACGGGCATGATCCTGCAAGCTACGAACAGTTTCAGCCTGGGCATAGGCGTAGTCGTCTTTTTCAATTTGGCTGCAGTGATCGGCGTAATACTATTCCAGAAACCGGATCGAGACATGGACGCTGCCAAGGGCGCATGATTTCTAATGCAAGTTCTTAAGAATCAGAGACAATTCTGAAGGACGACCCGAATGCCGAAACAAATCCACCAACTACTTTTCCGAGCGCTTCAGCAAGAGGAAAAAGACATGGTTGGTTTGGATGCTACTAACGGAGAAAGCAATGCCCGTTTTCAAATCGAGCGAATCCAAGGCAGCACTACTAGCGGTATCACTAATTTTTTCTCTCG
>JAYRNY010000883.1:0-4083 GCA_041911975.1 bacterium
AGGCGTCGGTGCTCGCACCCCCAATGGTGTCAGCTCGCTTCCATACGGCATCCCCGTCGAAGTCAAAAGCATCATCGCGCTGAGGGATGACAAATCGAGCAGCGCAACGGCCGTAAAAGCCTGGTTATGAGGAGCGTCCTAACTTCCAACTGATTTCATGTGCAAACCCTGGCGACAAACCGAGGAAAGGAGCAGAACATGATCGTCTGTTCTTGCGGTGTGATCTCGGATCACGAAATACTCGACGCTGTCGCCAGGGGTATGACCTGGAGGCAGTTGGTTCGCGAGAAGAAACTGGCGTCCACCTGTGGCCGCTGTGCCGTCCATGCTCGATTGATATATGAGCGGGCCAAAGCCGGCACGTATGTGCCACTGACGCCCGCGCCGTCGAAGGAAATCGCTTTGGCGAAATCGCCTGATGGCGCGACAACCGGTGGCTTGAAAAAGGAGAGGTAAATGATCACGAAAGAACTTGTCTTCGCCAAAGGCGGGGCAACGACACCGCCTCAAAGTTTGATTCCCGAAGAGGCTCGAGCACTGCTTGCCGTCTGCTTGAGATTCGAATCGTATGTCTTCATCAAGCCCGGCGAAATCACGGTCGAAAATTACACGCTCGGCTGTTACACCGACTTTCGCGGCGAGCCCGGGGAAATTGCCGAGCTTGCTGCTGGCGTCAGCGAGAGACTTCCTCCCAAAAATGCACATTCGAACTGGCTCGATCATCTTCGCCAGGAGCTGTGAGTCTTCGTGCTTAACCTCTGCGACAAGAAACACCGCGGCTGGTTGCAAAACTGATGCAGCAATGCTGAACCTGGCTGCCTGAAAAGGCATGCTTTTGTAAGGAGAATGGACATGAATGCAATGGAAACAAAATCTGGAGCACCGGGCGAAAACCTTGTCCTCGCGATTTCGGAACTCTTTCAGACACAGTTGGTGCCTGCCAAACGCGGGTTGCAGACGGCGGTGCGCGTGAACGGACGGCGTTGTTTCGTCAATCTCGATGAGGGCGCGAACTGTCCGGGCGATGTATGGATGCTCAAACTGGACGGCGAAAATCCCGCCAAAACGGTCTATTTTGCCAACCCCGTGCGCCTGCACGTGGCAGCTGATGGACTTGGCTCGACTTTTGCCGAACTCACCGGCTACAGCATTGCCAAAATTCGCAAGGCGCACCGTCTCGTCACAGCCGCTGAAGACGCCTGCCAGCCTGAAAGCATCGGACTGGCCGGCGCCATGATGGAAGTGGCTTGTGACTGGCGCTTGCCGGCTACATACCGTCGCTACCTTGCCGCAAAGGTTGAAGAGATATACCAAAGGCGTCTGGAGCCGGACGATGCGAGATGGCTCACGCTGCAAAGCGTGATCGCTTACAGCCTTGATGAGAATGCCGCGCTCGCCCAGAAAGAAAGCGCGTTTCGTCTGCTTGTAGCACTGCAAGAAGAGCGCGGAGCTTCAGATCAAGAGCGGGCGGCGGCTCTCGGCAATCTTGCCTGTGTTTGCCAGAATAGCCGGCGCTTCAAAGAAGCCGCCGACCTCTTCGCAAGGGCGGCAAAGCTGGCCTACGGCGAAGGAGGCATGTTCCTGACCAGCAAGGAGGCTGAGTGTCGCGCTCAACTGGGCGATTACAAAATGGCCTATGAGCTGGTCAGCGACTTTCCTGACGAGTATTTCAGCCTTCGCGAAAGCGAATGGAGCGAATGCGCCAGAGACTGTTTGCGGGAGCCTGCCATTTTCAAGGATTAGCAGCAGTCCTCGCTAGACACGTAAATGCACGAGTGGTCCGGCCATGCCGGGCCATTCAACATGCCTACAAGCAGAAAGGATAGAAAATGCTTAGCATCATCATCGGCGCGCTCTTGGGCCGCCTCTTGTTCTTCTACTTCGTCCGCCGCCCCGACCCAATTGAGATCGTTGCAGCTTGGTTGGTTGGCGCTGTCGCCGGCGCCGCGATGGGCGTCTTTGTCGCAGACAGCCTGGAGCATCACGAAGTCGAACTTCTGCGCACCCCGCTTGCTGCAATGCGCAATCAAACTGGCTTGAGCGGTCAGTTTGTTCTGGGCAGCGGCAATATCGACACGCTTTCTTCGTACAGATTCCTGAAGCAGGAGTCCGATGGCGGTGTCACGCCGGCTCAAGTCAATGCGGACAGTCTGGTTCGCATCTACGAAGACGGCAATCTGCAGCAAACCGGCTATCTTGCGGAGATCTATTCGGTGTGTTCGAAAGGCTCGGCATGGGATTGGTTCGCGCTGGGCGGTCGCCGTTTCGTTCGATTCGAATTCCATGTCCCGAGAGGGACGGTGGTTCATCAGTTCAAAGTCGACTGACGCGACTTCAAGAAAAGCGAAGCGGCGAGATCTCTTGCCGCTTCGGTCAATCAGAAAGGACTCGAGATGAACAAATACAAAAAAGCGGTGGCTGTGCTTGCTCTTGCCGCGTTGGCCGGAGCTGCGCATGGCTACCGAAATTCCATCTTGCGGGACAAGGAAGAGAGTGCCGCAAGGATCCAGGCAATTCTTCCCGCCGACGTTCAGGAACGCCTCGGCAAGCTCGATGGCGAAACACGTGCGAAGTTACTCGGCGACGAGTACTTCACCTTTGTCATCCGCCAGGTGCCCGACTCCATCCGCATGGAGTACTTGGATTTCTGGCTGAAGGGACTGGAGGACAATTTCTGCCGCGAGATTCTCTACGAAGTCGCCGGTCGCGCCTACGATATCGACGGCGTCGGCAAGCTGGATTTGCAGAATGCGCAGGCGGGCTGTCAGAAGGGCGTTACTGTCGATGCGACCAGGCGCTATCTGAACGAGCGTTTGAAATCGGCTTTCGATGACCCTTTCACCGTAGTCATGGAGCCGGCGGTCGGCAAGCAGCTGATAGCCAGATTGTCCGGCCAGGAAAAACTCGACGGTGGGGTCGGCCTCGTTTTCACCAACATTCTGGAGGCGGAGAAGACTCTCGTCGAGGTTGCCCAAACGAAGCCCGCTTCTCAGTTCACCGGACTGATTTACCATGCGGTTAAGACAGGCCCCTCTCGCAAAGCGGGAATCCTTGACGGCGATAAAGTGCTGAAGGTGGATGGAAAGAACGTCATCGGCTTGAACTCCGATTATGTGATCGAACAATTGCTGCGGGGCCCGAAGGGGACGAGCGTCACTCTCACTGTCGAGCGTGACGGCACCGTCTTCGAGAAAACAATCGTGCGCGAAGCCGTTCACCCTGATTCGGTCTGGTTGCGCGATCTGGGCAACGGCATTTTTGCCATCGTCGTTACGCAATGGGATGACGGCTCGGCCGGAAATATCTATGCCGCGGTATCTGCAGCGAAGGCTGCCGGCGCCAAAGGCATAATCATCGACGTGCGCAACAACGTCGGCGGCAATTTCCTGCAGGCTGTCGCCGCCGCCGCGATTTTCGTCAAGGACGGGCTATTGGTTTCGACGCGCGAGCGTGAGCTTGTGCCCGGTCATCCCGAAGCGGCTCATTTCCACCTGGATCGCTACGAGATGCGCAACGGGCATCTCTGGTTGGTCTCGAAAGAGGAGGACAGCGGCAAAGTCGATGAGCGGGAAGTTTCGGTTGAGATGGTCGAGACAGACGCCGCTACAGGCAAGAAGCGCGTTTGGCCCAGAAAGGAACTTCATATCCCCGATCTGCCACCGGTGGTGGTGATTGGCAACGGCTGGAGCGCGTCCGCGTCTGAAGTCTTCATCGGCTCCGTCAGCAAGAACCGAACCGACAAAAAAGGCGAACGTCAGGGCGCCGGATTCGTCGGGCGGGAAACCAACGGAAAGGGCATCGAGCAAGAAAATTCGGCGCTCGCCTTCGGTATGCGCCTCTCTGTGACTTTCGGGCGATATTTCCTGAACGACGGCTCTTGGCCGGGCGATGCGCACCGCATTCGCAATCCGATTGTGCCTGACCTGGCAGTTACGCTGCCAGAGCGCGCCATGCTTTATACGCCTGAAGACTGTCTGGTTCCGGGGGCTATTGTTTCGCTGAGCACAGCCGGAAATTAAAATCGGCCCCGCTGCGGCTTGAACAAACGCGGCTGGGGACAACCACGCGATGAAAGGAAACGTC
>JAYRNY010000884.1:0-1504 GCA_041911975.1 bacterium
TGCGCAAGATGCTCGCCGAGAGTGTCGAAAGCGGGATTCTTAGTTAGGTGGAGAGAGGTGACCATAATGAGCAAAGTAGATTGTAATCAGGCAAGGGACATGTTGAGTTCCAGCCTTGCGCGCGAGTCGACGGACACTAACGTCGATGTGCATTTAAAAGAATGCAGCAGCTGCAATGCCTGGGCTCATCAAATGAAAGAGATCGAGACAATGGCATCGAGCATGGCGCAGTACGATGTGCCCGAAGCGCTGACTCAGAATATCTTGAAGGCTGTGGATGCGGAAGCGGCGCACGGCAAGGCTGTCAGTCCAAGCATGCTTTTGGGAGGCATATTCGCCGTCCTTATGGCGGCAATATTCGTGATCGAGACGCACGAATCGGTCGGTGGTGTCATTTCGTGGATGGTCGGGCTGGCGTTGATGTACTCGGTCAGCTTGCTGGTATCGTCTAGTAAGGAGGCGGAAACAGCTTGAAGGCACGGCGTTGCAGTCATGGTTCTGATAATCACTCAGTCTTGAGCTGGGTGATTATCTGCGCGTGTGCGCTTGTCACTCTCTGCCCAGCCGCATATTGCGAAGAACCTCAGCAGCAAGCCAGACCTGTCCCCGAGTACGCGAAACGTGCAGTTGAAGACCTCGAAAGACAGGCTCAAGCCAATTTTGAAAAAAACTCACAGGCGTTGCGCAAACTCGATGCTGCCAGTGGAGACGCGCGAGACAGTGTCAGACAAGATGAGCAGGCCGGTGTCAAACAGGAGGCGCGGCCCGATTCAAACCAAGAATCGCAGCCCAATCTAAAACAAGAAACTAAAGACCCTCTCGACATTATGGGCGACGATGTCGAGCCGCCCCTGCGGCAGGACGAGCTGCGCGGTCCGGGCCGATGGTTTTTCAACACGAGAATTGGTCAAAGGTTTGCGCGATTTGAAACCGGCGACATTCGTAAGCGGCCGATGATGTACTGGCGTCGTTTTGCCGATCGTCGCGTTCCCCCGATTGGCACATTCCTCTTTTTCTTATTCTTCAATACAGTAATTTGTCTTGCTTTCAGAAAGCGCGTTGTGGTGGCATCACAATGCGTGAGCAAGAGCTTTTGGAAGTCGCTTTTCGTGGGTGGTTTCTTTGTGATTCTTTTGGGAACGTCAGCGCGGCTGTGCTTTGACTCCGTGCTTTTCACGCCGTGCGCATTGCTCTTCCTTGGTGTAGCCGAATTCCTCAGCCTGTGCGGTCTGGCGGTCAGCAGTCGTACAGTCGGTCTGGCCATAGTGACGAAGCTGGGGTACATGAAAGCCAGTCAAGTCGACGGGGAAGCTCCGGAAGGCAGCGCAGGCGATGCAGCCGCTCGAAGAAAAGCAAAATTCATGTATCTGGTGCCGGTGATAGTAGGCACTCTTCTTTTTACACTAATAGCGCTGATCCCTGGACTTGGCCCATTGCCGAGAATGGGAACGCGGTTCGTCATGTGGTTTGCAGTGCTTGGACTGGGCGCACTTGTACGGACGCA
>JAYRNY010000885.1:0-4813 GCA_041911975.1 bacterium
GTTCGAAATGACCATGCCGATTTTTTCTTTCTGGTTGACAATTCGCACCTCCCATTTGGGCGGCAGCGCTATGCACACCATGTGCTGAGCCGGGCAGAGCATTTTAGCACCGGCGCTGCTCAGGTAAAACGTCACCGGTCCTTCAAGATGACTTGATTGCTCGACTTTCCAGCCCTGGACGGTCTTCTTGCCGGACGGGGCAGAAAGTGCACATGGAAGCATGCCTGAAGTTGTACCTACCGCAGTTGCTACCGCTGCGATCAGCATACCGGCAATAATCTTCCCTGACTGGGGGCGCCGCAATAGGTTGTCTCCGCCTGTCGTCCAAACACATTATCCCCCAATTAACCACTACTGTGCGTATCCTATTTCGTACAGTCGACATTGGGATGGTACGATCTTCCTTTCCAAACCTTTTATGAGAGAGTTCCAAGACCCTCGAGAGGAGACCCCATGCATACGGAAATCGACTGGGATGACCGCTACAAAAACACTGCAGAAAAGCCGCCATGGGACATAGGCTCAACTGCACCTGAGCTTCAAGAAGCGTTTGAAGAGTTGGAGCTTGCCGGTCGTCCTGTGTTGGAGATTGGCTGTGGAACCGGCACGAACGCTATCTGGATGGCGCAGCAGAAATGCAAAGTCGTAGCCACCGATATTTCACCCACAGCCATAGAAGCCGCGGTCAATAAGACCAAGGAAGCGAAGGTCGAAGTTGAGTATGCAATTTCTGACATTTGCCAAACCAAAGCTGTTGCTGATGGAGCCGTCGACTTTGTGTTCGACAGGGGTGTCTATCATGTGATGATTCCTGAGAAAAGAGGGATCTTCGCCGAGCGCGTTGCCCAGGCGCTTAGCACAGGCGGGTATTGGCTCTGCATGGCCGGTTCTAAGGATGAGGTAAGGGAAGATCCGGACAAAGGGCCGCCTCAACTTTCCGCTGTGGAAGTGCTTGAGCCGATGGAAAAATTCTTCGAAATACACAGGCTGCATCGCGCCCACTTCGTTCTTCCCAATGGACATAAGCACGTTGCCTGGATTGTCTTGGTTCGTAAAAGGTAGAGGGCAAGTCATTGCTCGGTCAAGGTCTCAGTCTTGTTCGAGTGCAATTGATTCTAGAAGCATGCCATGCATCGCCAGGCTCCAATAGAGAGCTTCAATACCAAAAGAGAGCCTTGCGGCCCTCTTCTGATGCGCTCCCAATTTGTCTAAGACTCTGCGGTCACTTCACCCGATAAGTTCTGAGAATGACGAGTTGGCTTCGGAGATGTCTGTTGTTTCGAATGACGATCGCACGGTCATTAGATCACGAAATCTACCTTTGAATCGACGCTACTTCCCAGTTTAGGTTGGCAGCCGCGTGATTATCGAGAACTTGTTCGATGCGATCCAGCTTGCGCATCATCGGCGCGTTGTCTCGGTTCGAGCTGTCGATGTTGAAATAGTCGTTTTCCGAGCGGGCTCCATCAAGGTCTCTTTCCAGCTGCGCCATTTCATAACCATTGATCAGCCCGGCGTTGAACGCACATTTGATTTCTCTCGAGATCCTTGCTTCCTTTTGTTGTACTGGACCAATTACGTGATGCCAGGTGAAAGGAGTATCTGCAAAAGCCGAAGGTGCGGACAAGAAGGCTAGTACTACGAGCGGTGCGACTACTTCCGTTTTAATCGATAAAAATTTCATGATCCTATCTCCTAAACTATTGGCGAGCCATTTATTTCTTGCAAACTCAGTAATTCCGTTTGCTTACATTGCCAACTTAAGTCAATTTTGTGAGGGACCCGTGAATACACAGTCTCTTAATGTTTGCCTTCGTAAAGTTCGCCGCGTAGCGGCACGAGCGGCAGCCTGGGCGAAGTCGTCGCCGGGGTGATCATCCCAAGGGATGACGTGGTTCGTTTGCGGCACTAACCCGAACGGGTGTTTTCAGTCTCTCGGGCTGCTTGATAGGATAAATTTTGTGCGGGCCCGGCTTGTTCAGCCGACGAGTGCCGCCAGGGGGGATTATGTCTAACTTTCGTGCGTTTACTTTTTCCTTTGTAGTCCTTTCTATCCTTTCGACGAGCGCCCAATCCTGGGCCGCTGGCACATCTGCCTCATCCGAAGGCAAGCCGGCGACGCTTCTGCGGAAGTCCTATGCGCAGATGATTGAAGGTGAGTACCGAGATGCCGTCGACACCCAGATTCAAGCTGTGAAAGCCGATCGCGATAGTATAAACGCCCGGCGTTATCTGAGTTATTCTCTACTGAAGATCGGCGCTTCTGATGAAGCTATGCAACAGTTGCACAATCTCCTGGCCATGACCAAGGCTACTCCGCTGGACATGTGTATGTGCGGCGAAGCTTGCTTGCAGTCCGGACGACTCGGCTATGCTGAAGCGTGGTTCAAGGAAGCTTTGGCTGCCGATCCGAACATGGAGAGCGCTCGCGCTGGACTGAAGATGGTCGCCCTGGCCAAAGCGAAGCCGGCTGTGCCTGCGAAAGACACCACTGTTCAGTCTGAAGAAGACGGCACGGAATTGGCTCAACGCGAGCCCAAGACCACCTTCGAGATGGGTCAAACTCCCGCTGAGGAAGGAGTAGTGGCGTACACAGTCAAGACTGCCGGATCCCACGACACAGCATCATATGCGAGCGAAACGGCCCGCCTGCTGAGAATCAACGCAAGCAACCAGCAAGTTGCCAGTGTCTCGCCCACAGGGGCTCCTCCTGCGAACAAGAGCCTTGGAAATAACCAGGTCACGAATGCCTGGGAGAATTTCAAGGGAATAAGAGTCTCTAAATAAGCGCGTTTTCCACAATTCAGACGGGCGCAATGTTTGCTTTGCGCCCGTTTTCCTGTCTGTTACAACGCTTTCAAGGCGGTAAGAAATTTCGGAACGTCACCCCGTCAGGTGATTCTCTATAGGAAGCCATTTGGTACGCTCAAAGTAACTGAATCTGCGGGGGACTGGGAAGCATTGTGTTCCGGCACCTTGCCGATTGCTTCAGTGTGGGGGGTTTGAAAAATTGACTCGATGATGAGTCAAGGTTTTACTATGTCGAAAAATAGCTTGATACTATGTCATTCTAAGAAACCTGCTTTTCGGTCTACCGCAAGACGCCGAAATCACGGCGGTGCAATTGTGGAAGCCGGCGCTTCCATGGCTCTGTTGCTTCCGGTGCTTCTGATACTGATGTGGGCTATCACCCAGATCAGCCAATATTTTGTACTGAAACAACAACTTTCATTCGTCGCGCGCCAGGCGGCTAAAGAGATTTCCTACGGGTATGGTGCGCTCGGATACAAGACTATGAACAGCGGCGGAGGCGGTTCCGGCAATGCGAACGCTGGAGACTCCAACTACTTGGCGATAGTCAACGCCATTTCGGTTCCTGGCGTTATCAACGCGAATTCCAGCACTCAATTCAAAGTGTTTTTCAACATTCCTAACGCACCAAGCTTGAATCAGAGTTATGTGACGGCGACGGTCACCTACAAGAGTGGGGCTAATCTGCCGACTCTCCCCTCGAATCCTTTGAACACGGGATTTCTTCAGTTTGACACGACGGGTGTGACGATCAAATCATCTTGCTCGTGGCCTATACCTCACTCATAAGTACAAATTCTTCTGATCTTCACACAGGGGGTCCAGTGAAAACCATGAAACCGCGGCGGCGCAAATTGAGGTCAGCTTCTGGCGCGCAAATTCCAGAGTTTGCAGCAGCAACTTTGCTCTTATTGCCGTTATTCATTGTTATTGTTTATCTGACTTATGAGATAGCCTTCTACATGTATCTCAAGTCGGGGGTAGATATTGCTGCAAAGACGGAAGCTCGCTGGCTAGCAATCAACTTTAACTACTTTGTAGCTCAGAACGGCAATACCGCGACAAATTACGCGAACTGGAAAAACAGCAATGTGAGAGTTGCAAACTGCGTTACGACGAACGCGCAGATCACTAACGGAACAATTGATTCGTCCGGCAATTTCGTTGCAGCAGCACCGCCTGTGGTGTCGGCTGGCGAGTGCTTGTCCAGCGCCAGCGGTCAAGGAGTTGTTGCAGTCAAAGTGGTTTATCCAGGCACGAGCGGGTTGCCAGCGTGGCCTCATCCAGCACTTACCTTTTTTGGAGCCAAGCTTGCTCCGACAAATATGACCATTGCCGGTATATACGTTGCCGACATTGAACCCTGAAGATCGATGAGAAGGATTCGTTATGAGTAAATCAAAAGGTCCCAAACTAAGACAAATTCGCTCTTCACGAGGCGCGCTTGGATCGTTGCTATTCTTGTTTGGCATTTTTATCACCTTGCTCTTCGCCATCATTGCCGTTGATATCTCTCACTTCGTATCTGCCAACGCAGAAATGCAGTGCGCAGTCGATGCCGCTGCCTTGATGGGAGCATATGATTTGCAGTGGAATTCGACCGCGGCCAATATGACCAGCGCCACCAATGATGCAAAGTATATGGCAGGTAAGAGCTTTGCCGACTACTACAGTCCCACAGGTGTAAACGTACCTGCAGGCAGCGTCACTGTCAGCTTCTCATCACTCAACGGTGGTACCAATAATGCCATCACTGTCTCTATGAATCCGCCCATTGTCTTCATGTTTGCGCCTTTCATCGGCAACTTCAATCGATTGGTCGGGGTATCCGCCACGGCGGAAAGACTGCCCATCTCATCAGCGCCGGCACCACCCTGGTTTCTCGGCACCGATTTCCAGACTGGACCTCAGCCGCAAAAGACCCCATCTACGTTGCCATCGCCGGCGCCGGCACCGCCCACTACATTTCCAACGAATGCCTATATTACTTTTGTCGACAGCA
>JAYRNY010000886.1:0-2164 GCA_041911975.1 bacterium
GTAAACGAATTACCTTCCTGCGCATACTTATGGGCAGGCAATTGCGCAGGTTGCGAGTTTAACTTTCGGAATTCTCCGCGCCCATCGCTAGCGCGCGCCCGGCCCAAGTTTCAGCGCCTGCAAGTTCTCGTTCACTTCTCTATAGTCCGGTTTCAACTTGAGTGCCTGTCGGTACTCCGCCTCAGCAAGGTCTCGTTTTCCCAGGCGCGCATAAGCAACGCCGAGATTATTGTGCGCTGGCGCATTTTTGGGGTCGAATCTGATTGCCGCCTGGTAGTGCCCAACCGCCGTGGCCATCTGCCCCTGTTGTTGATAGTAAATTCCCAAGTTGTAGTGCGCATCGGGAAACTCAGGATCGATCTTAATTGCTTTCTTGTATTCATCAAAAGCTTTGCGCGTGTTTCCCTGTTTGAAATACGTGATACCGAGGCTGGTGTGGGCCTGTGCATATCCAAGATTTCGCTGTGCCTGCGGGTAATTCGGTTCTATTTTAAGCGCGATTTGAAACTCCGAGATCGACTCGGGATATTTACCCATGTCACTAAATGCGACACCAAGATTGTTGTGAGCTTCAACGTACTTCGGATTGATCTTTAGCGCTGCTTTGTACTCGTCTACAGCCTTGTCGAGCATCTTCATCTTGTAATACGCGCGCCCAAGGCAATACCGCATCTCGGCAGTCATCGGATCTATCTTCACTGCCCTTTGAAACTCATCAAGCGCTTTATCGTTTTTCTCCAGCTTGTCCGCGCACAAACCCAGATTGTAATGCGCTTCGGCAGAGCGCCCGTCCAGACGCACGGCATCATCAAGATAGCGCTCCGCTTCACTGTAGTTATCTAGATCGATAAGGGCAACACCCATGTTGTATCGCGCATCGGCTGACCGCGGGTCGGCACCTATCGCCTTGTGATATTCAGCAATAGCCAGCTCCAGCTTGCCCTGGCGGTGGTAAATTTTGCCGAGCAAATTGTGCGCTCGTGCATTCTTGCTGTCGGATGAAATGACTGTGTTCAAATAACTGGCGGCATCACCCATTCGCCTTTCCAGATAGAGTTTTTCCGCCTTCTGCAGCAAATCTTCCGTAGCCGCATCAGACTTCTCAGCCAGTGCGTTTTGCCAGGTTTGACAAAATACAAGAGCGGCACCAAGCAGGCATGTGCATATCATGCCTTTCGAACTTCGTAATGCGGGTGGCCGAGATGCCAATAAATTTGCCATGAAAAAGCCAGAACAAAGATTCAGTTTAGGACATGTTGATAACCGGCGCAAACACAGGCATGAAGAAAGCAAATCGGATATGCTGACGGGCTATACGGATATTCCAGCCTGACTGTTAACAGAAAAGACAATGACACAAAAATTACCAGCCGAGCGGTCCGGGTCACCTTTTTCAAGGATGGCCCTCTGCCTTTTTCTCTCGACATTCACAGCCACTGGCATTCAGCTTTTATTGCCGAGTCAGTCCGTATTGGCAAAGAAAAAGGTTGAGCCCGTTGCCGAGCCGGCTGCCCCTGTGTATCCCAAGGACGACCCGGGCTGCCGAGACGCTGTCGCTAAAGCGGCAACCCTATTTGCTGCCAATAAGAATGCCGAGGCATCGGCGCTTTTGCGCACCTGGTCGCCAAAATGCATGCATAACACTCAATTGCACCTTTTGCTTTCGACCATTCTTTTGCGCATGGGCAATGCCAAGACGGAAGCTGAGGAAGAGGCCAAAATTGCCTGCGATATTTCTCCCAACTCGACAGCTGCGCACATGCAGCACGCTTTGACGCTAATGGCGATGGAGAAAACCTCATCGGCAAAAGACGAATTCGTCCGCATCACTGAAATCGATCCGACCTCCTACGACGCCTGGTCTACCTTGAGCGAGCTCTACGGGCGGCTCAACGAGATGGATAAAGCAAAGCAGTGTGGAGAGAAGGCGGCCATTCTTGACCCTCAAACTCGACGTGCTAAATTCCGCGCTTTGCACAGCCTGCGCGTGACTGGAAGAGCCGATGCACTGAAAGCTGAAGTTGCTCGACTTTTGTCGTCGGACACCGACCCGCCTGAATATTTCGACCAGCTGGCGTCAGAAGTGCTTTCGGTCGGCGCATACGGCGAAGCCGTGCAAGCTGCCAATCGGGCGCTCGACAAGTATCCCAAGTCAACCTCTGCA
>JAYRNY010000887.1:0-3352 GCA_041911975.1 bacterium
CATCCTGAGGCAGGAGATCCATCTCCGACTGCCGCGGATAGCATGGGGCTTGCCTCGACTAATCGTGAGGAGCAGTCGCGCCTGATTGGGTTAGTAATCGATTCTGATTACGAACTGTTTTCGAAAGACGCGTATGAGTGGGCATTGAATCCAGCGTCATTTGAATCGGTAGCAGATGCCCACTTGACTTATCTTGCGTTGTGGGGTCTGAAGACAATTGTCGGGAAAAGAAAACCGAAAGATCGTGCAGGAGTGATGGCAACGATTTCCGTTCACATTATACGAAGCAGAAACTTGTCTCCTTTCATGGTACGCGGCAATGGCATCAACAGCATCATCTTTCCGAATAGCTTTTTTAAGATGCTTGATAATTTCTATCAAGCCTACCTTGTTGGTGTTAGGCAAGGAAGAACCGACGAGGTAACGGGCAAGACCTTACATGCAAACTCTGGAATTGTAACGGATCATGTTGGCGGACTCTCCGCTTGGCGAGCACTCAAGGCTGATTATGCATCCTGCCGACATTGGATCAATCAGTTAATTCAGCACATGGTGTTCAATGAAGCGTTGCCCGACCATATGCAACTCATGAGCGATTCAGTCTTGTGGGAAATGGCAACTAAAGTCCTGGACATGCTTGGATATGGCGTCTCTAAGCGCTCGCAAATGCAGCAAGGCAAAGCGCCAATTGAGCAAGTTACATCTGCCGTGTATTTGACCGTAGTATTTGCTCTACTCCACGAGGTGGCCCACGTTGCTCTCGATCTAGTCCTGCAAGACGATCGACGTGACAAGAGTGGATATGGCTCTGGCCCTGTAGAAAGCCTTGTAGACTCAATGGCGTATAGAGCTTACTTTGATTACATCGATAAGGTCATAGACGATAAGAGTTGCCCCATTTATTTCCCAGATAATATCACTGCACACATGTTTGGACCGGCCAGTTTCTTCATGGCAATCCTTTGTCGCTATAGGGTTGGTCAACTATTTGTTGGGCTAACCAATGATAATGCAACAACAACTCCAGAGTATCAGAGTGTCATTCAGCGTCGCAGAGAGGTCGTTGCTAGAAGAAATTATCTGATTGATATTGTGGCGCATACTGCTTCTCAAAGGGAAATGTTGCCTGAATATAGAAACCAGTTACTGCAAGCGCTGATGGAATTCTATGTCATGGAGAAGGCGATAATTGAGTTTTTCAAGCCAAAGCACAAGGTCGATATCGGACCGATTGGGGCATGAAATCCACTGGCCATAGCACATCTTCGCAGGGGCTGCTTTCTCCTATTGAGGTGTCTGTCAAATCGGAGCCACCTCAGACCGACCCCATTCTCCTTCTTGGCGGAAGTGTCCTCTGGTCAAACCATCAATCAGGTTTCTGGGCTGATGGTTGTGGCCGAATTTCATTATTCCTGCCCTATGACCAAGACTGCTGTCAGAAACTAAAGAAAATTTTTCAGGACGAGCTGGACCGTCTTGCCTTAGGCACGCCGATGATAAGTTGAAGTAAATCGGCGGAGAACAGAGAATCCTTTACCACTAGCTAATTTTCAGATGAGTAGTGTTAACGAAAAGAGAGCTGGCCGAATCATTCACGAACTCGGTATCTGAAATGTACGATCTACACCAACTTGGCTGGAGCAGTTTTCAACAGCTGTGCCTTACGATTACAAGGGAGATCCTGGGGCAGACCGTAAAGTCCTTTCTTGATTCCGGAGATGGAGGCCGGGACGGTGCATTCGCGGGTACGTGGAGCACCATGGGCCAGGAGTACCTCAGCGGCCCCTTCGTGATCCAATGCAAGTTCATCAGCAAGATCAACTGCATCCTCAAGGTATCCGACCTTACCGACGAAATCGAGAAGGTAAAGAAGCTTGTGGAGCAGGGCGTTTGCGATTCCTATGTGCTCATGACGAATGCGGGTGTGTCGGGTACAGTGAGTGGAAGAATCGAGTCCATCTTCAAGACCGCCGGAGTAAAGCAGGTTGTCACGTTCGGTTCCACGTGGATAAATCAGCAAATTCGCGAGAACAAGCGGCTGCGTACGCTCGTCCCGCGTGTCTACGGGTTGGGAGACTTAAGCCAGATTTTGGACGAGCGTGCCTATTTGCAGGCTCGAACCATTCTTGAATCAATGCGCGAGGATCTCGCCAAGGTCGTCGTCACCGACGCCTATCGGAAAGCCATCGACGCGATCAACAGGCACGGTTTTGTGCTGCTCATCGGCGAGCCTGCAGCGGGCAAGACGACCATTGCCTCTCTGTTAGCAATGGCGGCCCTGGACAACTGGAACGCCTCGACACTCAAGCTCGACGATCCCGGCGAAGTCACCAAGCACTGGAACCCTGACGAGCCATCGCAATTCTTTTGGTTGGACGACGCCTTCGGTGTGACCCAGTATGAAGATTACTTGGTCCACCGCTGGAATCACATTTTGCCTCAAATCCGACCGATGCTCCGAAAGGGGGCGAGAATCGTCATGACCTCGCGCGACTACATCTATAATCGAGCCCGCAAGGACCTGAAAGAAGGTGCATTTCCGCTGCTGAAGGAGAGTCAGGTCGTGATTGATGTTCATGATCTGTCCGCCGACGAAAAACGACAGATTCTCTACAATCATCTCAAACTAGGAAAGCAGCCGCGTTTGTTCCGAACCGACATAAAGCCGTACCTAGACGACATCGCAAACCATCGGCGCTTTATCCCGGAAACCGCGCGGCGCCTTGCTGACCCGCTTTTTACGAGAGACCTGTTTATCAATCAGTACTACATCGACCAGTTCGTCGAAAGACGTGAGCAACTTCTCCAGGAGATCCTCCAAAGCCTCGACGCCGATAGTAGGGCAGCCCTTGCACTAATCTACATGCGTAATGGGAGATTAGAAAGCCCTGTCAAACTCCAGCTTTCGGAGACACAAGCTCTTGAGCGTCTTGGCAGCGATCTCGGAAGATGCATCCTCGCGCTCGATGCTTTGAGAGGCAGTCTTGTACTGTTCTCTCATGCAAGCGGAGAGTCCGCCTGGCGGTTCAAGCATCCGACTATCGGCGACGCATACGCGACACTTCTGATGCAGAGTCCGGAGCACCTCGGCATCTTCATCCAGGGCAGCGCACCAGATCGTCTGGTCGATCAGGTGACTTGTGGCGACGTTGGCATCGAAAAAGCGATTGTAGTGCCGAAGTCTTTATTTCCGCAGGTGCTCGTAAGGCTTAGGGAAATGTTGCAAAGCAAGTCGTATAAGAGCGCATGGCTGTCAACCTTTGGCGCGAAACGGGACTTGCAAGGATTCCTTGCCAATAGGTGCTCCAAGGAGTTCCTGTCATTGTATCTGAAGGACAATCCCGATCTGCTC
>JAYRNY010000888.1:0-2528 GCA_041911975.1 bacterium
GCCCACTTGACCATCCAGTTCATCGGCACACCGGAAACGAAATGCTTTTTCGCCCGCTCGAAAAGCTCTTTCGACTGGGCGTGCTCTTGAGCAAAACGTTCAGTCTCGGAGATTATCAGTTGTTTGAGCCGGGCCCGATCGATAGTTGTAATGGTCTGTGAATCAGTCATAAGTCTCCTTACCTAAAAGTTTCAGGGCGCAGGAAGCAGACAAGTATAGCGTTTTCGAACTTGGCGAACATTTAATTGCCGCCCGAGTGATTGCCCGCAAGGATGGACCATGCCGGAATAAATTACTATGTTGCTATGTCCACGCGCAGGCACATTCGAAAATCATTCCAGGCGCTGCCACTGATTGCTGTATTAGCGGTGGCTCTCTCCCTTTTCCTGGCGCATGCGCAGGCGCCAGGACCAAATGACGGCGCTCATGCAAAACGCCTGCAGCAGGACTCTCCAGCACCCGTAAATCCGGGCGACAAAGACGATAAGCCCCCGGAAAAACCGTCGGACGATCCCAAAGTCTATAATCCAGAGACCCCGCCCGCCGATCCCGACGACAAACCGCCGCCCAATCTGCCGCCCGCTCCGGAAGGCAGCAAGCCCGCTCCTGAGCCAGGTATTCCTTCGGTTCCAGAATAGAAACCGATACGGACCCCGCATTAAAAACGCAGGCGGTGTTTCATAACCTGCGCTGACCGAAAAGGTACAAACAAGGTACACGTTCACTAACATAGGGTCGACGCATGGCGTCGACCCTACAATAAAGCCCGGCTGGCAAGGAAGCACAACAGTCTACTGAGGTCATACCAAACAAGAATTTCAAACTATATGCTTTAGTGTACATGCACCCAAGCGAAGAAGCCAGCGCTGCTTGCCGATTTGCAAGCGATGATGGCTTCTTCGTGTTTCACAAAACCCGGCCCACTAAATGGACAACTCTTCGTGAAATTTCAATTGCACAGTTTCCTACTTTCTCCGGAGATCAACAGCGCGGCGTCACCGGTTAGGACTGAGTGCCTGCGTTAGCAGCCGGCTCTCCCGACCGTTCCGGCCAGCTTGTCGACATCTGCTCGAACAACTGTTTGCCGAAACTGAAAGAACGGCGCCGATTCTCCTCAGCCTGCAAACGCTCCGCTTCGTTGAACTGCTCGAATGCAAAGGCGGAAAGATCTGTTGTAATTGGCGGCGGAGGCACATCCTGCCTATACGATGGCAAGCGAGAATCGATCGCTCGAGAGACGGCATGAACGAACGATTGGCGCACCGACAGATTCTCGACCGCCTGTTCTACAAGAGCAGCAAAGACCTCCCGGTCGGCGCTCAAGCGAATGCGCAATTCTTCTTCTGCACGTCGGTACTCAGAGCGGTGCGCAAAAGGCAGGTCGCGAATTCCGTCAAGATATGCCTGGTAGCGTTTCGCACCGGCACGTACGTCTCCGCCGAGCGCCGTCAAATCTGCCTCCATGAGCTTTTCCGCTTCCCTGCTCTGAGCGAGAAACAGATCTACCTCGTCCTTGAAGCTGGATATAGCTTCGGCGAACGCGGCACGATTTTTTTGAATCGACTGATTGAAACGCTGCCTGAAGTCACGAACCTGGCAGAGAAGATCTTCTCTTACCCCGAACATTTCACTTCGGCATTGCTGGCACTGATTGTGCTCCAGCGCGCAAGCCAGGCAAATCTCCATCGATGTCGAAATTTCGCCGCACTGTACACACGTCTTCGGAACGCTTACCGGATAAGCGGTTTCACACTCGGAAATGTAACGCGGCGCATGTTTTCGATCGTAAGCCTGCCTGCAGTTACCGCACGCATGTCTGTTCATAGCTCAATCCTGTCCTATTTCTTATCGGACTGACGCGTTTGCGCATCCTTTTCGGCTTGGCGCGCTCTGCCGAACCATTGAACGGCTCGGACAATCTGCAGTACGGCCCTGCCGAAATTGACGGCGCACAGCGCCCAGACGATGAACTTCAGAGCCGCGGGTAAACCGGCAAAGAGCAGCAGCGGCACCGAAAGCGATATCACCGCGAATACAGTGGCGATGGCGCTGGACTTGTCGGCGTATTGGGTCCTCAGACCCCTGCGGTAGAGCGAGCGCGTGTTGAAAAAGATCCCGATCAGCATTACTAAAGCCGGGACGTAGACGAAAGGCGAGAGAAGAAGCATAAAACTTGTCTCCTTGGAAATTCAGTCCGAGTGCGGATCTCGCATCGGGTTTTACAGAGCAATTTGTTTGCGCCCGGCTTGTGCAACCGGGCGCGAAAAATGCAGTGACGGCGGCAGCCTCTTCAGGTTGCCGCCCACCGCAGCAGACTGGCAACGGCCAGATCAGGCCAGAAGTTCGATGGTGGCAAAAAGCTTGCCGTTGTGGTCGTAATGAAGCGAGTGCACGCAAATTTCATAGCGCCCGGCGGGCACGTCGATCACCGCACTGGTCGAAAGCGATTCGCCGGCAGTCTCAGCCGCCTCGCTCAGGCGCTCGAAGTCACCACAATGCCAGGACCAGTAGTCCGTGCAAATATATCC
>JAYRNY010000889.1:0-2298 GCA_041911975.1 bacterium
CCTTCATTCTTCCCAACCCAGATTGCTGGACCGATCAAGCGCTATCAAGACTTCGTACCTCAGTTGCACATTCCCGTCAAATTCAAATGGGAATATGTGGATGAAGGCATGCAACTCATATTGATGGGTCTGGCCAAGAAAGTCCTCATCGCCGACAATCTGGCTCTCGTCGTTCAAGCAGGATTCCAACATCCGGAGCAATTCTCCTCTCTGGATATGTGGATGATCACTTACGCGTTCGCCTTCCAGATCTTCTTCGACTTCGCAGGCTACACGGATATCGCCAGAGGCTCGTCGCTTTTGTTCGGCTACAAAGTACCGATCAACTTCAACCTGCCTTACATCGCCTCCAACGTTTCCGATTTCTGGCGCCGTTGGCACATCAGCCTTTCCACATGGCTGCGCGACTATCTATTTATTCCCTTGGGCGGATCGAGAGGCAGCAAGTGGCTCACATACCGCAACTTGTTCATCACCATGGCATTGGGCGGACTGTGGCACGGAGCCGCATTTCACTACCTGGCCTGGGGTGCTTATCAAGGCATCGTGCTGATCCTGCACCGCGAATACGAAGTTGTAATGCAAAAGATCGGCGTGCATGAAACGCTGCTGAAATCCAAGCTCTATCACTGGGCATCAGTTGTATTCACCTTCCATGTTGTTTGCATCGGCTGGGTATTCTTCCGCGCCGACGACATGAAGATTGCCGGACAAGTGCTGGCAAAATTGTTCGAAGCCCCTGCTGCGCTCCTCAACTTCAGCGCATCGCAACTGGCAATTCTGCAAATCAGAGATCCAATCATCTTCCCGGCTCTCGTTTTGATCTTGCCGGTGCTCATGGCTTCGACTTTGATCATCAACTGGATGAATGACAAGAAGTTCTATCAGAGCCCGCCCTGGGCAGTGCAAGTCACTGTAATGGTGGCATTGATGTGCTTGCTCACCATCTTCACGCCGGATAGTTCGCCCAGATTCATCTATTTCCAATTCTAAAGTCCACTTACCTTCGGGCTTACAAATAGTTAAATGGGTATCTTGAGAAGTAAATTCTTCATATCGGTAGCGCTCTTTGCAGTGGTCTCCTCGCTCTTCGCGATAACGAGACTGGGCAATATCGCTCCCACCGACTTTCCAATTAAGACTTGGACAGGTTGGGCTGTGGATGATTTTCTCTCCGACAAACAAGGACGCCCCCAATTCGTATTCATGGGCTCCTCGCTCGTACTGGTACCGGTTGCCGGGGTTGATGCGGACTACTTGAAACGCAATATAGACGGTTCGCATCACCATCAATCTCAGTACTTCGAAGATCAATTCAAGCGCCAATCAGGCTTGCAGGTGAAGAGCTTCAATTTTGGATTGCCGGGCGAGATGCCGTCCGATGCATTCCTTATAACTAAATTCTTGCTCAAAGGCGAGAAGCGTCCTGATGTCATCGTTTATGGCGTCGGTCCCCGAGACTTTATGGACAGCCTGCTGCCCAGCCCGGCGGCGACTGATCCATATCAATATCTGAATCGTTTCGGCGACGTCACATCGCATCGCCATTTGATCGCGCCTGAATGGGATCAGCGTCTCAATTTCGAACTCGGGCAGTTGGTCTATACCTATGGGCACAAGTACGATATGTCCGTGAGCACGGAGCGTTTGATTACCAAGGCAATCAACGATGTTTTGCCCAGACCGAAAACGGACAAGCCTTTCACCATCCAAGACCGCCGCACGCTATTCCCCTATTACAAGCAAATGGAAATCACCTCGAATGAGGCTTTCTTCCGCCCCACCACGGCAGAAACGCGCACATTCGACAATGCCAATTTGCAGGAGTACAAGAAGCGCTACGCTCATCTAAACTGGCGCACATTTGCTCACCAGATGAAGTTCCTCGCCGACCTGATGAACACCGCTCGCGAACGCGGCACACAAGTGATTCTCGTCAGCATGCCGATTACGGAGCTCAACCGCGACCTTCTGGAAAAAGGCACGTGGGAAGTCTACAAGAAGAACTTGAAGGTGCTCGCACAATCTAAAGATGCGACTTTTGTAGATCTGGGCGATTCGAAACAGTTTTCCATCAGCGATTTCATGGACACCGTGCACCTGCATTCGGGCGGCGGCATGAAACTGCTCGATATTGTTGCTGAAAAAGCAGCCAAAGACAGAAAAGTAATGTCTGCGCTTGACCCTACGAACAGTCACATTGCAGGACTGAAAGGAGGACAGCTATGACCGCTGCACCTCAAGGAACGGCAGAGCGCCTCGTCAAAGACGAAAGAACGGGCGGAGAAAATCAGACCA
>JAYRNY010000890.1:0-3934 GCA_041911975.1 bacterium
CAGCGACCGGCTCGCCAATTTGGAGAGCACGGTTTTCAAAGAAACCCACCCCACCGACTCGCTCTTTGCGCGCACTGAACGTTTGCAAAAAATACTCGTCGGCAGCGACGGACCCACCACCTATGAAAGGCCGCAGTATCGCCCGCCGGATATGCCGTCATATGCGCGCGTCCCACCAACCCAAGAGCAGCAACAGTCTCAACAACAGCCTCAACAACAGCCTCAACAACAGGCGCCGCCTCCTACCGAGTGGGCAGACGATGCTGCTCGTCGCTATGCGCCGACGGGTAATCCCGGCGATGCGCAATATTCATACTTCGATGAAATCGCCGTCTTGCCTGAGAACAGGGTTGTCGTCAACAGCCAGCAGTTACAGGACTATTTCCTGGAGATGGTTAATAACGAGCGGCGAAAAGCAGGCGCGCCGCCTCTGGAAATCGATCAAATCGCGGAAAAACTCGCCACCGAGCATGTTACGCAATTGGCTGAACGTGCGCAGATTTCGCACTCCAATGTGAAAGGTGAAAACCCCGACCGGCGCTATACGCTTTTAGGCGGCACCGACGCAGTGACTGAGAGTCTGGTCTCGCTGAAGAGCAGCGAACTGGGCAGCCGGCGCATGTATCGCGGTGCTGCCGCGAAACTATTGCGCGTTCTGATGAGCCATCAAGACGATCGCGACGCGCTCACCTCTCGTGATACAACGCATGTCGGTTTTGCGGCGGAATGGACAAGCGATCGCTCGCGCCTGATTGCCTGCGCCGAGCTGATCTCGAAGCACGCCATCATTCACCCCGTGCCCAATGAGGCGCATGTCGATGAAAAGATCGACGTCAAAGGTGTAATGACGCCCCCGTACACATTTGTCCGCGTGACTCTGGCATGGGAAGGCGGGGGCAACAATCTGGCTAGCGTTGCCGACGAGTCCGATGAGGCGCTGCCTTATTTCCCGCCTCTCGACTATGTCGCCTATCAAAAACGCGCGGAAAGCGGCGGGCACGACAAGGCGATCATGATCCTTAAAGGTGTCGGCATCGCGGCTGCAATTGCGGGCGGTGTTTTCATGCCACCTGTGGCGCTGGCAGCTCCATTGATAGCCGTGTCCGGCTCAGGCAGCGGGGAGCACAAACCGGCGTCCGAAATTCCCGTCAAGGGCGGCGTCAAGCTGGAGGGCTCTGTTTTCGAGACCAAGGTACCGCTCAGCAATGAAGGCAAGGACGGGCTATACTACCTAACGGTATGGGGCTCGGAAGGGCAAGGTGGCAAACCGGTACCCATATCCAGAAGAGTCATATACGTCTCTGGCGGAAAAGAAGAGCCGGCGCAAGCGTCAACGGATAACGACACTGGTGAGATAACCAGCCAGCAAGAGCCGAAGAAGGACGAGAAAAGTGCAAAGAAAGCCAAAAAGAGCAAGACCTCGCCGCCATCCAGCTGAGCTGCTTCTTTTTTCACTGGCAATCGGCACCGCTGGTGGTGTGGCTGTTTCTCTCGTCAATGGAACGGTCGCTTTCGCCGGTGATAACCAGGGTCCTCTTCCTCCTGTTTCACCCATGCCTGATCCGGCTGGATGGCCTATGCCTGCGCCGACGTATCAGCCACCGCCGCACCGAATGCAGCCTGCATATCAGGGTGGTGCAAACTCAACGCAATTGCAGACCGGAACTCAAAACACGATGTTGCAAACCGGCACACAGAACACGATGTTGCAAACAGGCACCGCTAACACTATGCTGCAAACCGGCACAGTCGGCACCATGATCCAGAGCGGGACAGCATCAAGCATTATTCAAGGCGGTGTGGATAAGGAAGCCGGTCCGATCAATATCTTGATTTTGCTCGATGCATCTTACAGCATGAAGGAAAATCTCGAGCACGGCATGCAAAAAATGGATGCAGCAAAAATGGTCTTGCAACAAGCACTTTCACGAATCCCATCAGACGTCAACGTAGGGTTACGTGTATTCGGACAAAGCTACAGTGGCGATCCTTATATCGACTGCAAGCAAAGCGCACTGCTTGTCCCGCTAGGGCAGGGAAATCGTCGATCTATTATTGAAAAGGTTAGACAGATTCACCCATACGGGCTTACTCCTCTTACATATGCTCTGCGCCAGGCTGCAGAAAGTGATCTTTCTGGTTTGCAAGGACCGAAAACATTGATACTTATCTCCGACGGTGCCGATACCTGTAATGAAAATCCGTGTGAATTTATCAAACAGCTGCCGCGCCTGGGAATCAAACTCAAGGTCGACATTGTCGGACTGAGCCTGGGACACAGACCGGACGATATTATTGCGCGCAATCAGCTCAATTGCATAACGGAAAAATCGGGCGGTAAATATTACGATGCCAAAACTGCCGCACAGCTCATCGAAAGCATCTCAGCTAGTGTCAACAAAGCGATCTCTGGACGCGTGATCATAAAGCCGGGCGCGCCCGCGAAGAATATCGAAACGCCTGTGGAATTACAGGAGATTCAACTGCAAGAGCAGCCACTCAAGGCTCCTGCCGCGCAACCTCTCCAAGCCCCTGATCCGCAACCACTTCCTCAGAAGTAAACGCTGCATTTCTTCCTTCCTTCAACAGGACGGCAGGGCAGTTATCTTTCGCAAAGACAAACGCGTGGCGGGTCTTTGCTCCAGACAACTGCCCCGCCTTGTGGACGATATGCACTTCTAAACAACTTGCTTCTGACTTGCATGGACGCCCATCGTCGCTCCCGTTCCTATTCCAGCACCTGTCCTTTGCGGACGGCGGAATAGTAGTAAAAGCGATCGAAGCCTTCCACGTCGGAAACCACATGGAGAGTCAGTGTCTGGATGTCACCGGTGGCTTTCTTGACGCGATAAAAGCGGAATGTAGAAAGTTCTGAATCAGCAAGGTCGCACAGATCGCGAGGATACATTGCCACTGTCAATGTCGCGTTGTTCAAATAAACATCCGGCAGAAGCCTGAGCACGGCGTTCGTCAGCGCCTTCATCTCGCGGCTTGACTCGCTGGTCTGTTTGATCCTGATCACGCCCTGAGTGTCTTGCCCCAGAGCCAGTTTCTCGTGCCGCCTGAGCCCTTTCGGCTTTCCATCGTGATACCAGAGCGTTTCATAACTGTGCGTCTTTCCCCAGGTTCCTCTCTCGCCGCTGCGGACTTTGTACGACACCTCTACATTTACAAGTGGAGAGACCGGCGACCCTGGAAATTTGAGGTACTCTTTCATCGGTTTTGCGCTCAGACTCAATACCCAGTCCGCGTTTTCCTCATACTTGTCCGGTAATGGACCGATGTCATCCACTGCCAGTGCCGGAGTTGCGCACAGACAAAAAAAGAATGGAATAATTAGGCGGGACAGGCGAGCGAGCATGACGATTAGTTTACCAAGGAAAAGAACGCGCGCCCGCGAACGCGGCAATATGCTGGTCATGATTGCGCTGGTCGGCGGGATCATAATTGCTGTGGTCGTCATCGGTATCGGCGTGATGCTGGTGCTTTTCTCGCAGCAAAGAGGGCGCCAGTCTGCCGACGAAATGGCGCTCACTCTGGCGCAGGTCCTCAATCGCGACGACCGGCAAGGGCAAATGAACAACCTGGTGGAGCGGTCCCGCGAGCTTGTCTATTCATCCAGAACTGCTTATGACGACTGCGTCTCCAATGAGTTTCACAACATGGAGCCGCTCATGCGCGAGCTTTTGCAAGAGTCGCGGGGCGGAGCACAGACAGTCGAGAAAACGCGCGAGCAACTTTCTGAAGTGATTGTCGCCGACCTTCAACGTGCGAAGAAGGATTTCGAAGAGAAACTGAAACAAGCAAATTCGTTGAGTCTGGGTTGGCTCAAGACATCCGTGCCTGAGGTGAAACAGCTCGAAGTGGGCTCGATCGAGAAAGTGAATTCAAATGTGAGCGCTGCGACTGGCTTGCCTGAACTGAAAGCGATTGA
>JAYRNY010000891.1:0-3667 GCA_041911975.1 bacterium
TCCGGAAGCAAACCCGAGGTCCTTGATTTCGCAACAGCAAAAGTTGGACCTTTGATATGCTTTGAGACCATAGCACCGGAAGAAACAGCCGCCACCGTGAGAGAAGGAGCCGAGTTACTTGTAAACATCAGCGACCTTGCCTGGTTCCACGATTCCTTAATTGGCGAACAAATGATTGCCACGTCCGTTATGCGCGCAGTTGAAAACAGGCGCTACTTTGTTTTCGCCGCCAATACCGGTCCTTCCGCCATCATAGATCCTCTTGGCAGGGTAAGGGAACGCTCTGGAATCGGCAAAGCGCAAGTTTTAACCGGAAAAATTGGCAGGGTGAACGATAGGAGCCTATTCACTTCGTGGTATAGGTTGTAATAACCGCGTGGAGAATTCATGAAAAAGGCGATCCGAGTCTACCTCAGTTCAATGCTGGTGGCAGCCGCATGCTCAGCCCCTTTCGTAGCGCCGGCAGTTGCCAGAGACTCCGCTTCACAATCGGATTATGCTCCCCGGCAAATTGCCGAGGCACTGATGCCGGTTTATGAAACGGGCAAGAAATTGCCGAAAGGAATGGCTGAATCCTCAGTCAGTATTCTCATTTCAGCCGAACCGACGAGCGTCTGGAATACGCTGCTCAAGTTCGAAGACTACGGCAAGATTTTCAAGCGCATTCAGACGTCTGAAGTCACAAAGCGAGACGGCGAGCTTGTCTACGTAGAGACCTGTTTGAAACCGCAGATGTTCGTCAAAAATCAGATCCAGCACACGGTCACCAATGTTTCCACAGGACCCAACCGCCTGCATTGGAAACAGCTGGACGGCAACTTCAAATACTGTGACGGCACATGGAACATGGCTGCTGTGAATGGCGGCAAGACCAATTTGACATACACTCTTCACATAGACTGCGGCTCGCTAGTGCCACCGTCTATGGTGTCTTTCTTTTTGAAGTTCGTGCAAAAAGAGGTAGTAGCTCAATTGAAGCACTATGTAGAAAGAGATGAAAGAACAAAGGAGACAGTGCGCGTCTCCAATGCAAAAACTTCTGAATCTACAGTTTCCGCCGACTAAGTCAGGACGCCGGATTATTCTACTAAACGACCGACTTTTGTGGCTCCGCGCAATGCGATGTGCACCAGCGTTCGACCGCCGCTTTGGTCAATGCTGCTCAAAGTGCCCATCGCCACTTCGCCCCATTTCTGCGAAGCAGGTGTCATGCCCTCACCTTGCTGCATGATTTTTACGTGATCGTCAGCTCCATTCTTCTTGTCCAGCTTGCCGCTGACTGCAATGATCACATCAGTGACACCATCAACGCAGCGAGGCTTGCCTTCGATCGTGCCTTCGGCGAATTTCGTCCAAATTTGATTGGTGGTATTGGTCCCCTGACCCCACTCGTGCAACTGCACCGGTTTGCCGAGTCTAATCATCTGAAAGCTCCTCGCGAATTGCCGTCTGTTTCCAAAGCTTGGAATCGCATAATCGAAAGCCTAAATTAGCATATTCCGCCCGGCGCTTCCTTACGCTTTGCTTGGTTTGCCTGCGCCTGCCCGGCGAAGACTAAAGATTTTGAATAATTGCCTGCAAGTGATCTTCAAGGGTCTTGCCCGACAGCTCAACCGGCAATTCTTGCTCTTCTTGCTTGCAAATCGAATCAACCGTCATCAAGCCTATCAAATCAGTGTGCACGTTCTTGACGATCTTGCCGAAAACCTTGGCAGACTTGTCAGCGCTCTGAGTCGGGATATTCACAGTGGCCGTCCGGATTTTCATGTAATGCTTGATCAGATCGATGAATTCAAGCATCGAATAGGTTACGGGTCCGCTAATCTCGTAAACCTTGCTTACCGAACCGCGGTTGTAAAGGCTTTGCACGATCACATTTGCGACGTCATCCACCCAAACCGGCTCCAATTCCGACAATCCCGAGCCCGGCACCGGAATAAGCGGCTTGATTTTAAGGATGGGCATCAAGATGTTGAGAAAGGGAAATGAATCACCATAGAAGTAGGACGGTCTGATGATCGTCCAATAGAAAGGCGCGTTCTTTATTATCTGCTCGCCTTCCCATTTGTAGCGCATCAGCACACTGGCAGAGTGCTCCGATGCGCCCAGGCAACTGACATGAATAAATCGCTGCACACCGCTGGCCTCGGAAACGCGCGCTAACTCTTTGACGACGTCCAGATGAACAGCCTTCATCTCATCTGGATCGGATTGATGCAGGCTGCCTCCTGCGTGAATAACGGCAGTGCATCCGCTGATTGCTTTGGTCAAAATCTCGGGGTCGGTCATATCGCCAACGATAACTTCGATGCCCTGCTGTTTTAGCGATGGAATGTTGGAACTTCTCCAGTCACCCATTCCGCGGGTCAGTACTCTGGCAGGATATCGCTGCTGGCGCAGAAACTTCAAAATAGCGCTTCCAAGCAAACCAGAACCGCCAAGAACAAGAATCACGCAAAACCTCTAACTTTCAACTGTGGTTAAGGCCACATGCCCCCACCGAAACCATAGCCGCCCATCGGCATTCCCATGCCGCCGCCGCCAAAGCGTACGCCGCCCGTACCGATGCCGAATCCGCCAGTGGAGAATCCATTGCCGAAAGTACCGACTCCGCTACCAAATCCGGTGCCATATCGTTGCACGCTGCGCTGGCCGATGACCATGCCCGTGGCTGGATCGATGAGGTTTCCGGTGACCGTATCAAGCAGCAAACCAGTGCGAGGATCGGTAACAACATTACCAGACTGCATGGGATAACCACCGACAAAACCGCCGCCAATCATATTACCGATCGAATTGAGTATCCGGCCCAACCCGCCGTTCTTGCGCTGCTTAATCTGGGGTGCCGTAGGAGGATAGCCGTCATCATCCTGGTAGTTAGGTGCAGGCTGCGGGCTCTGTGCTACGCGCTGTGGAGAACCGGCAGGCGACACTTGAATAACGCCTGCGAGCCTGTTGACTCTGTCCGGCAAAGCTTTGTCAGTCCACGGTTTTTCTTGCGGGAAAAGCGACTGTTCCAATCTATGCAAGCGCGTCGGCAATGGATCTTTCGGGAATGTTTTGCTGAATACTTCGTTTTCCATCAGCGTGACCTGGGAGTTCAAACCCATTCCCTGAGCGCGAGGTGAAGACGGAGGAGCCGTCCGCGGAACAGTGCTCGTTCTTGGCGGAGGCAGATCGTCGTCGTCATCGTCAAAATCTTGTGACGTGACAGGTGGACGAGCACGCGGTGCGGGTGCGCCACCCGATCCATATGAGCCGACCCCGCCCATTCCATAAGATCCGCTGCCACCCATTCCATATGAGCCGCTGCCACCCGATCCATAAGTTCCGGAACTTGCACCCGTGCGTCCGCCGGTGCTGCCCGCGCCCATACCGCCGTACATGCCGCTGCCGCCCATGCTGGTCTGGGGCACCATGCCGTTCTTGCGGAAGTCCTCACGCATATCTCTGCCGCTGAAAGTCTGGCTGTCGGCGCCCCGGCGTGCCACTGGCGGTGGTGGCGCAATGTTGGTCGGATCTTCGTCGTCTTCATCTGCCCAATCAGCATTGAGAGGCGCATTTTTAGTAATGTCTATACCGGACTGTGCTTTCAACCTGTCAGTACGATCGGTGAGGTCGGTGCTGCTGGAAGGCTTGCCGAAATACTTGGTCTCCAGGCGAGCCA
>JAYRNY010000892.1:0-2984 GCA_041911975.1 bacterium
GCAAAGCATCGGCAAGAAGGTAGATGCGCGCACGGACATTTACTCCCTGGGATGTGTTCTCTTCGAGTGCTTATGCGGAGCACCTCCCTTTCAAGGAGAGACTATTATCGAGACACTGATGCTCCATCAGACAGAAACGCCGAAGACATTGCGTGAAGCGTCATTCGGTAGAGACTTCCCCGCTCAAATCGAAGAGCTGGTATCGTATATGATGGCAAAAAACGTCGGCGAAAGAATTGACTCGATGGGTGCCGTACACCAGAAGCTTTTACAGATTAAAGAGCTGATGGTGAACCGCGAGCAAGCTTCAAAATCGGAAGGTAAAGCAGAGTCTAAGCGAGAGCAGCAAGATTCGCAAAACCAAGCACAAAGGATTGTTTCCGATACTTTCAGCAAACTGCTCAGCACGCCTGTAATTGTATCCACGGCTGTGGTTGCAGTATTTAGCGTGGCGGCTTTCATGATCAATCAGTTGACCCAGCCGCCTCAAATTCCCACCAAGAAAATTGAGTTCATGGACGGTCGTCTCGCGCCACCGGAACTCGAGCGCGCCGGTTACGACCAAAAAACAACCAGAGCCATCAACGAGGCCAAAGCTCAGGGGTTGGCATATGTGCACATCACAAACGCCGAATTCTCGCAAAGCCAGTTTGAATTGCTGGCTCGAGAGAAGTGGATAAGAACGCTCGAATTTGAGGACTGCTCGCGTTTTACTCCCCGCGGGCTCGACACTATTTTGAAAGGTGAGATAGAAACCTTGGATATGCGCGAGTCAGAGCTCAGCGATGAATGCCTGCAGGCAATTTCGCGCAGCAAGAATTTGAAGGTCTTGAGATTGATGAGATGCAAGCGTGTAACAGCGGCCGGACTAATGAAAATAGCTGGCATGACTAACTTGCGGTCATTGAATCTAATGGGGCTGCCCGTGGACGATGAGACTCTGCAAGTGCTTGTCGAAAAGATGCGGTTTTGCTCGGACTTGAACATCAGCCAGAACATGCAGATTGGTGACAGCTCCTGCCGCATTCTCGGCCGGCATAAGGCTGATATAGGCTTGAATCTTTCTTCTACATCCGTAACGGATGAAGGCTTGAGCTATCTGGGAAAAAGTGTCGTCGTTCTGGAATTGGTGGGCAACAGGCGCATCACAGATGCCGGAATAGAGGCTCTAGTTAAAAATTGTCCGAATTTGAGAGTGTTGTTTCTGGCTGGAACATCGGTAACACCCAATGGACTTTTCCACCTTCTCAGGTTGAAAAACCTGCATGACGTGCAGATAGGAGCACTCAATACGGACGCAGAGACTCGCCATCGAATTAGAAATGCATTCAGGTCCAGAAGAATAAACACATACAACTTCTAACCCCTCAAACAAAGTCCCCACAAGTCACCCCGCCGGGCGATGGCGTGAAAAACCCGGCACACTATGATTGGACTGGACATGGATAGGCGAGATATCACTTGCTCGGCCGCAGGCAGCGCAACCTGAGCTGCTGACAGTTCATGCGAGCCGGCATGGATGGAATAGTTAGACAAGTTTGGCGACAGACGTAAGAACGCGTCACAGGGCGCTCCCCTCCTTCAGGGGAGCGTTCGGTTTTGCGGTCAGCGGGAATAAATGCCTCCGGCGCGGCATAAGATAAATGTGTGAGCGTAATCGAATGTAGATCATGATCAGCCTTCCTCATGACCCCAAAAAGCAATCTCAGCCGGTTCGCCGCTTGCTGCTTCGCTCGCCGGAAACAGCTCTCAGCATCACAGTAATTGTCGCTTTCGTCCTGGTCGCCGGTGCGGCAATCTCGTCTTACATGCATTCGTCCAAAGCCATTCAGACAGGCGAAAGCGTAGAGAAATCGCAAGAGCTGTTAGGCTGCCTTAACTCGATTATCTCGATTATGAATGACATGAAGACTCAGGCAGAAACCTACATCAAAACTGGTGATGTGGGCGCCGAGAGCCGGTATAAGCACGACAAAGCAAGCCTGCAGAGGTACATAACCTTCGTCAAGCACACAGGCGATGAAGAAGGCTTTCGCCGCTGGCATTTCACCTATATCGACCAGCTGACCGAAAAGTTTCAAAACACTCTCGATATTGCCATATCCGAAAAGGCTAGAGGCGACTCCAGAGGCTTGGAAACCAACCTGAACAAGGCACAGCAGCTCATGGAAGTTATTCGCGGGCGGCTGATAATCAGCGATGTAGACGAGAGAGCCATTCTGAAAGAGCGCCTCGAGGACTATAAGGAAAACGCAGAGCGTGCCTCAATCATGTTCTTGAGCCTGGGTGGTTTCATCTTACTGTTTGTAGTCCCGCTCACTCTCATGGTGCAGCGCTACATCGGTGCTACGCAAAAGGCAATGATGGTAGAGCAGCAAGTTTCACGCGAAATTGTGCAGCATGCGCCGATTGGCATCGTGCAAATGGACGCCGACTTCAACATTAAGGACATCAATCCGGTGTTCAAACGTTATCTGTCGGATGCAGACATGTATTCCGTGATCGGGCAATCCATATGGGATTTGTTGCCGGAATTGCCGCGTGAAGAATTAACAGCCACGGTCGCATCAGGCAAGCCTGCTACTCTCAAAGGACTGGGAATTTCCCAGATAGGCAGCCGGAACGGTCTGGAGAGTTATTGGGATATCGCCGCTTGGCCGATGATTGAATCAGAGAAAGTTCGCAGTCTGATATTGCTCATTGAAGACATGTCGGATAAAACCATCCTTGCCCGCCAGAAGGACGTGCTCCAGCAGACGATCGCACACGATTTGAAGAGCCCGCTCATTGCCTCCAATTTCTTGATCCAGGCCATGATGAAGAAGCACTCGAAAAATGGCGATCACGAGCTGCTGATGCGCCTGCAAGACAGCAATGAAGATGCCCTGAAGATGGTAAAAAACATGCTCGAGATTACCAAATATCGCCAGGGCATGCACATCCTTGCCAGACAAGACGTCAACCTCAATGACCTCATTAAAGGC
>JAYRNY010000893.1:0-3354 GCA_041911975.1 bacterium
CGCGTGCACAGACCAACCCGACCATATCGCCGCGTTGCGCATCTTTCAGATAGCGTTCTGTGTACTGGTTCAAAGACGTCGGCTTGAAGATAAGGCTGGCTGCCATCCAAAGCTTTCCTTCAGTGTTGGCTTCGGCTTTAGTCCAGTCGATCTTCACTTGATCGTCTAATTTAGAGATGTTATTGCTGTCTGCTGTCATCTAATTCGAACTCTCCATAGGGGAGTGCTCACCGTTTGAGAGTATAACATGGTCTTCAAGAGATAATTCAGCAATTTTTATCAAAAAGCCAAAGAATTAATGAAGCACGCTACTTCTCATACTAGGTATACCCGAGCTGAGTCATCAAATAGACAGGATGTAAGTAGGAATTATTTAAGAAACCTTGTGCGCGCCATTGGGCTCGCCAAAATGCTCTTTGAGAAACTCAATAGTCCGCTGAGTCGCGTTACCAGGAACGAATACCTCTTTAATCCCCTGCGACAGGAGCAACTGGCGATCCTCTTCAGGAATGACCCCGCCACCGAAGACCAGGATGTCGTCGACCCCCTGCTCCTTCAGCAATTCGACCACACGAGGAAGGAGGGTCATGTGAGCTCCAGAGAGAACACTCAAGCCGATAGCATCTACGTCTTCCTGAATGGCTGTCTCGACGATTTCCTCCGGAGACCGGTGAAGGCCGGTATAAACAACTTCCATGCCGGCATCTCTGAGCGCTCGGGCTACTACCTTCGCCCCGCGATCGTGCCCGTCCAAGCCAGGTTTGCCAATTAAGACGCGTATCTTCTTCTGTGCCATCACTACTTCCAAAAGTTTCTAATACGAGCTGGGGCGTCAAAACGCCACCCAACAGTATATAAGGCGTTTTTACGTCTTCGTTTCTATCGAAGGAACGCGCTCGGTGATGATCTTCGCCAGTTTGTCGAATCCTTTTATCTCGCGCCTGTTAATCAAATAAAAACATCTGCCCGACTTCACACCCGTATATACGAGGAATTTCCACTGCTTGAACTCGCTTATTTTGCTCCAGGCAAGCCGTTTTCTGAAGAAGAGCATATTCAAAGTGAGAAACTCGGGCGTGACGATGACTTCATTGGCTTCGAGCATCATCGGTACAAGCATGGTCACGTCAATGAAGATCAAAAACAGAAAGCTGACGACCTCCATATGCATCGGCATCGCCTGCCCATGCTTATACCTATCAAGTGCACTCATCACCATGCTGACATTGAGCGCGACAATAATCACTGAGATGAAGATGCGCGAAACATGCTTGAACCAGTGCCTTTTGAAAGATTCCTTCTCTTCGAAGACAAAGTCGGTTTTCTTCTCAGGTTTCATTCTCAGTTCCGAACCTAGTAACTAACTGATTATCCCAAATCAGACGACAGAAAGAAGAAACTTCGGCCAGCCCGCAAGAGCAAGCTGGGATGATAAATCAGAAATTTAGAAGAAATTGTTGAAAACGGGCTTCTACAGTCTCTGCGCGCTACAATTCCGCCTGTTACTAATTTGGCTGCGAACCGAAAGCACCGAGCTTTTGAGAGCAGCAAACGGTGGATGTCATGACAAAACGCAAACTGGCAGAGTATCTCTTCGACCGCATCAAGGACTCCGGAGTCGACACGACGTTCGGCATCCCTGGCGATTTCATCCTGCCGTTGTATGCGGCCCAAGAAAAGACGAAGTTGAAAACCGTGGTCATGACCCACGAGCCGTCGGTCGGATATGCCGCTGATGCTTATGCTCGCTTGAAAGGTCTAGGCGTCGGTCTTGTCACCTACGGCGCCGGCGGCTTGAATATGATCAACTCGGTCGGTCTTGCCTATGCGGAAGAATCGCCTCTGCTCATCATTTCCGGTAGCCCGGAGACCCGCTACAGAAGCCAGAAACCGCAACTCCACCACTGCGTGAAGGGTTTTGACACTCAATACAACGTGTTCAGAGAAGTCACCGAATCCCAGGCGCTGCTTGCCAACCCAGCGACTGCACAAGATGAAATAGATCGCGTCTTCGAGACTACAACAAAATTCAGCCGACCGGGATACATTGAGATTCCGCGCGACATGGTCAATTATGAACTGGACATCCAGGAGAGCGCGCCGCGTTCGATGGAGGCACCATCGGCAGCTCTGGAAGAAGCCGTTCACGAAATTATCGATCGATTGAAAGAAGCTCAACAACCTGTTCTCTTTGTCGGCGTCGAAGTCAGACGCTTCAGCCTCAAGGACAAAGTGGTGGCACTTGCCGAAGCTCTGAACATCCCAGTCGTCACTTCGATCCTCGGAAAAGCTTCATTCCCAGAGTCTCATCCTTGTTTTGCAGGAAACTATTTCGGACAGTTCGGTAATCCAAAAGTCAAAGAGTACGTCGAGTCAGCTGATTTGATCCTTTCTCTGGGAACAGTACTGACTGAAATGGAAACCGCCGGCTACACGGCAAAACTGCCGGCCAAAGCGCTTGTTCAGTGCACCGCACATGAAGTCACGGCGGGACACCACACCTATCATGGTGTCAATCTCAGAGCCCTCATCGATCAATTGATCGAACTGACCACATCAAAAGTAAAGCCGACTCTCAGATTCAGCCTGCCTTCCATCGAGCCGGAATTGATCGAGCCTAAGAACGGAGAGAAGAACCTCACTGTTGCCCACATGATCAACCAGCTCAATGACCTGCTCAATGAGAAATTCGCCGTCGTATCCGACGTTGGCGATTGCCTCTACGCGGGCATGAGTTTGAAAACCGACATTTTCATTGCCCCTGGATATTACTCCAGCATGGGTTTCGGAGTACCGGCAGGAATTGGCGCACAAGTAGCCAATCCCAAGCGCCGCTCAGTCATCCTAGTAGGCGACGGCGGATTCCAGATGACCGGTATGGAAATCAGCACTGCCATTAAGCTGGGAATCAACCCGATTGTCATCGTCTTCAACAACGCTAGCTATGCGATGCTGCGCTTCATCGATCAAAAGCGGGACTACTACGATTTGCAGCGCTGGGACTACGCCATGCTTGCCAAGGCACTGGGCGGCAAAGGCGCAACCGCGCAAACACCTGATGACTTCAAATCTGCATTGAAAGAAGCGAAGAACAGCGACTCGCTCTTCCTTATCGATGCAAGAATCTCGGAAGACGACATCTCGCCAACCCTGAGGAGACTGACGGACCACTTCGGCAAGAAGGTCAAAGCGTCCATCTCCTGACAATTAGAAATTTCCCAGAAGCAGTTGCAAGGTAGCGGCTATAATTTGCCGGTCGCCACTTTTACCGATTGAAAAACAGAAACATGAACAGCAGTTCGAAGGCTTCCGAAAAATTGGCAGTGCTTCTCGCGCTCACCGTGATCATGGCAA
>JAYRNY010000894.1:0-10137 GCA_041911975.1 bacterium
CCATCAGCACACCGACAAAACCAAGCACGATGAAGATTCCCACGCCAAGTCCGCGCCGGCTGTCGCTGAAGTTTTCAGATATCAGCGCGATGCCCGCACCAAGTTCTCCAGCCAGACCAATACCAGTTAGAAAACGCAGCAAACAGTACTGCCAATCCGCCTGCACGAAAGCGGTAAGCAGCGACGATATCGAGTAGATCAAGATGCTGCCGAGCAAAACCTTCTTTCGCCCATAACGGTCGCCCAACACTCCCCACGCGTAAGCGCCGACAATCAATCCGATCAATTGCGCATTGATGATCTGAATTCCTGTGTGCGTTACCTGTTCTTTAGTCAGTCCAAGGTCCGTAAGCGATTTGACACGCACGATATTGAACAGAAACAGATCGAACATATCGACGAGATAACCGGCACTTGGGATGAGCACAACCGCTGACGAGAATGCTCGAACGAAACTGCCTATCAAAGCATCTTTTCGATCAGTGGGCACGCTGTGAGCACCCCCGGCACCATTCGATTATTTCGTTGCTGAGTTGTTCCGGCTGACAAAGCGGAATCCAATGAGTAGAGTGTTCGATACGGACGTATTTCCACTCCGCGTTCATATACTTCTGCGAGTCGAACATTTGCTTCTCTGTAAGCGCCACATCACCGGTAGAATAGATACCCATAGTCGGCACAGTGTTAAAACCAAAATGAGTAGAACCGAGGTTTCTAAAATTGGCTCTATACCAATTTAGTGCAGCAGTGAGCCTACCTTTTCGAGAGAATGAATTAACCCGCGACGTCTGGTCTTCGGGATCGTTTGACAGCTTTCTCAACCCACGATAGTTGTTCGCAGCGAAAAGCCATTCTGCCAGACCAGGAATTTGAAACATCACAACGTACCACGCTTTGAACCACTGTTCAGGACCAGCGTTCCGATATGCTAGTGGATGCCCAACAGAAACAGCGACAAAGGCATCGAATAAATCGGGGTTATTCAAGCAGAGATACCAGCCAACAAACGCACCCCAGTCGTGACCGACAACGCTAACTTTCTCATTGATTCCAAGCTGCCTGAGGACGCCTATCGCGTCAGAACCAATTTTATCTATCGTGTATGCGCTCACGTCCGCGGGCGCATCAGTTTCACCATATCCACGCTGATCGAAGATCACGACCTTAAATCCGGCTGCCACCAATTGTGGTGCAACATGGCGCCAGAGATGATGCGTGTCGGGGAAGCCATGCAATAGCAATATGGTCGGACCAACACCGTCAACTACAACATGCAACTTGATGCCGTTAACGTTAAGATCGAGCTTTTCCACCGGGTTCTCGGTAATAGACAACAGTCATATAGTGAAGGTAACATCGCTACAGTCTCCCATTCTGTCATGTCTTTTGGGAGCATGCAATGCGCCACTATGCAGATTAAACGACGTAAAACCTGCTAAAATTGGAAGAATCGTACCAATTCCGCTTTTGCTATGCCACGGAAAAACCCAAAACGAACTGATCAGTTCCTCAAGGTAGATCTTGCGGATGTTCGGGTGTCTTTTAATCCGCGCAGCAGGCGCGACATCATGAGAGACCTCGGCATCGTGGAAAGAGACGGCGTGACTTTCATCGATGGAAGAAAAGCAGAACGCTTGAGATTTTTCCTGGTGCCCAACGAAGACGGCACAATCTGCGAAACGTGCTTTTGGAACGGCTATCTCGCCACGCACGCAATATTGGGACCTTCGCTCCCACTCGATGCCAACAAAGCCGACAGCGGATTTGTAGACATTGTCGCCACCGAGTGGAAGCTGTACGACACCGATAGCAAAGGTTTCTTCTACCCACAATATGTCAAAGATTACATCCTGAAAATAATCGGCTTAGGGTAAAAAGGGAAACGAATATGCCTGAAAACGACGGAAGTGTCAGCTTTTACTTCTTCGATATTGACGACAATCTTTTCTTTTTGCCAACGAAATTGTACTTGTGGAATGCTGAGACGCAAACAGAACGTGAGGTCTTCTCAGGAGAATACACAGCAATCCACGATCTACTTGGAAGAGTTGGCGAGTGGCAGCCCTGGTCGGTGCGGGAGGGATTCACTTATCGAGAGTTTCGCGATGCACCAAATGTACTGCCTTCAGAACAATCGTTTTGCAAAGTATTGATGGAAGCGGTAACAAACGGTTCGAATTGGAAAGGTCCTTCATGGCCGTTGCTTGAACATGCTGCAAACAAACAACGTCCTGTTGTTTTCATCACCGCCCGTGGTCATGCTCCAGAGACAATAGCCGCAGGCTTCGACGCGCTGGCAGACAAGGGCGTTCTGGAGTCTCGATTGAACATCTTGTGCACATTCACTGTTTCCAATCCCGATGTTCGAAAATCACTCGGCGTCACAGACCCGAACACTACTATTCCATCAATGAAGAAATTGGCCATTAAGGCTGCCGTTGAAGTCGGCTTGGAAAAATACGGGAAAAAGCCGCCCCATAGATTTGGAATCTCCGACGACGATCCGAACAACGTCATGCTCGCAATAGACGCAATGCGCGATTGCAAGGTGAAGTACCCAGATAAGCGCTTCTTTGTAGTCAACACCAACAAAGAACACTACGTGAAGCTGGAGGTTTTCCCTATGGATCACCCAGTCACAGCAGATGCGACGGGGAAGAAACTACTGTAAGGAAACCACGGAATCAAGGTCAACCCGGAACTGGTCATCGGTGCACTACGCCTGGCTGTGCCCATCGGGAAATTATTCATTTGAAATGAAAGTGACTGGCTTGGATCCTGCCACCATGCCTTACGATTGGTGTTTAATTTTTTGCGGCACCAGCTTGAACCTGCCTTTGTGGGGCTTGAAAATTCACAAATAAGGGATTGAAAATGCTATTAGGTTGCTAATCACAAGTCTCTGCGGTTCATGAACGAGCAACATTTCAAGAGTCCAGAATTGCCCATAGTTACCCTATGGTTATCATCCTTATGACTGAGTATTTATGGGGCGGTCATACTCAAAAGAGACGATCCTGACTCCACCTGCAAGCGGGACAATTTAGGTACGTAGGGGAGGGGCACACAATGTCACACATTCAACAATTGCTGGGCAAGCTTCGCGACAAGCTTTACAAGGGAGAAGACTCCGGCAGGTTGAAAAACATGCATGATCGCCTGGAGGTCAGGGAAAAAGACACGCATGCCGACTTTCTCGACACACACCATCCAGACGGCAAGCGTCAATCGCTACTGGAGCATCATGCCGCCAATTTCTGGCACTATTATTATCCGGGCGAGCGACCGACCGAGGTAACGGCGGACCTGCCTGCCAGTGGACACGAATTATGGACGGAAGCGCAGCACCAACAAGCGCGCGAGAGGATGATAGATCCCGCGTCAGCCTCGTCGATTTCTGCAGAGCATAGTCGACTGACCGACACCGAAAAGATTCAACAACACTGGATGTACGAGTCTATGGTTGGCGAATTAGCTCTGGAGAAGGAAGAGTATGCTCAGGCCGAAAAGAGCTTTAGAGCTGTGCTTATTGAAGCAGAAAGATCCAAAGTACCAGACCAGCTGCTCGCTAAGGTTCTGAGACACCTGGCTCGGTGCTTGTCGGCACAGGGCAAGTACGCCGAGTTCGAGACAGTCTATGAAAGGGCCCTTCTTTCGGATGCGGAAAAGCAAGAAAGCAATGGTCACTTTCCCGAAGAAGAAGAGCTGAATCATATTGCCGTCAATTACCTCAAAGAGGGCAAAGTTGAACAAGCCAAAGAACTCTATCAACACATTTTGTCGGTTCTCGAGCGTGTGAGGGGTGAGAAGAGCGCCGTAGTATCCAGGTGCCTCAATGATTTGGCAGGCATCTATGCAAAAACAGAGGAGTGGAAGAAAGCGGAAGAACTTCTGAAGCGAGCGATTGAAATCACCGAAACATCGCCAAACAATCTAAGTGGAGAGATGGCTACTTCGATGTACAATTTGGGTTCGCTCTATCAGAAGAAAGACCGCAGCAATGAAGCGCAAGAGCTGTTTGGGCGAGCCATGGCCATTCTGGAGAAATGCTCCGCAGAAAGTAATGGCAAGTGAAAATCAAAGTTGATCCTGAGTAACCAAGCAGTTTTTGTCCGGGGCCCCTGTCATGGCAGCTAGAGTACTAATTCCTGTCGACAATCAAGAGTGCACGGTTTCGGCGCTCAAGTCCATAAGCCTGCGTTCCTGGGAAAAAGACACTAAGTTCTTGTTGCTTAAGGTTGTCGAAGACTTCAGCGGCTTGCTGTACGCAAATGAGCTCCAACATTCCGAAGCGCTGTCTACCGAGCAGGAAGAATACACTTATGAAATGCGCATGTGGCTCAATGAGCTGACGGATTCGTTCTCAAGTACCTTTCCCGATACTCAGTCGCGACTGGAAAGAGGCAATGTCGCTCAGCGCATTTGCGAAGTCGCCTGTGAATGGTACGCGGACTACATTGTCATCGGTTCGCATGACAGGCAGTTGAGCTCTCGCTGCGCCCTGGGCAGTGTGGCTTCTGAAGTCATACGCCTGGCACCTTGCTCTGCGGAAGCGGTTAGATACAAGGAGCTGCACAGACTTTTGATGCAGGAAGGCAAGATCTCTGGTGAAGATATAGACACGATTGTTTGCCCTCCATCGAAAGTTATAGTGGCCGTTGATCTTAAGCCGACTTCAGACGATGTGATTAATTGGGTGGGCTCAATCGGTTGGCCGGAAAACGCGCAGATCAGGCTCTTAACCATCGTCCAATCACAGCACCGAGAAGAAATATCACACTGGCACAGAGGTGTAGGCACACTGTTCACCAAAGAAGGACAGCACCACAAAATTGTCGAAACTAATTTACACAGCCTGCAAGAGAAGCTGTCGAAAGTCTGCAGCAATAAAGTCGATTCTGTAGTTATTAAGCATGACACCACAGCAACGGCGATCATTGATGCTGCAAATGAGTGGGGAGCGGATTTCGTTGTTATAGGCGCATCCGGAAAGAGATTGGACAGCACAGCAACCATCTCGACACCACTGGACGTAATCGCCGGTCTGCATTGCACGATGGTAGTGATTGACAGAAATACCGAGAAGTATCCGACTTTTTCTTGGCGCAAAGATTCACCATCCTAGCCCCTTGCTACGCAGCACTGTATCAATGAGCAAGTAAAACCGCTAGAATTGCGAAGATAACAACGTGGATACACGCAAATTCTCATGGACGAAAACAGCGCAAATACTTCAATCATCCAGCTAGACAATTTCCTGAAACTGCACGGCGTTGTGCAGTCAGGTGGTGAGGCGAAACACCTCATACAGGGCGGAGATGTAAAGGTTAATGGTGAAGTTGATACGCGCCGCAAGCGGAAATTGAAGGCGGGAGATGTAGTTGAGGTTTCTGGACAAACCTTCACCGTTGAAGACGAATAACTCGTCCACTATCCACGCACTATAGATCGAAATGCGAGATCAGTTTGTTCGCCGTTTTAGTATCGGCGTCAGCAACGGCGCTGTCACCAAGTTTTGCTTTGATTGCCGCGCGGACTTCGAAGCCTTCTTTCAGCCACTTGTCTTGTTTTACGGCAACATCAGCATCGGCAAGCGCACTGGTCACATCGCCATCTTCCAACTTGATCGCGGCTCTATTCACGTAGCTGATCGGTGCCAGTATTTTTTGCGCAAAGGCTTCCTTCAAATGTTGCTGCGCTTCCGCTTTCATGCCAAGTTTATTCTCAACACGCGCAAGCCAAGTCAATGTCGTTGTCGATTTCGAATTGAGCTTATACGACTTTTTCAAGTCGGTCAGAGAGGAGCGAGCCTGCCCCATCGAAAGTGCAGTAATTGCCTTCTCACGATAGCCCGGCGGATACTCCTCAAGACTTGTTGCGGCGCTGAACTCCTGCATTGCCTTTTCAAACTGGCCGGCGCATCTGTAAAACTCACCTGCCACACGATGTGAACGAGCAGGAAAAGTCTCACGTGCTTTCAATTGCGCTAGCGCTTTCATCGCCTCATCCATTTGACCAAGACACAGGAAGTAGTACGCAGCCTGCGCCCATTCGACACCGCGTATCTCTTCATTGGCAGGATCGAAACTCAGATATTCACGCGCCTCATCGTACTTTTGCTGGGCGGTATAACAGAGTCCGAGATTTGCTCCAAAGGTACCGTTCTGGTCACCAAGTTGGATCGCCCGCTTCAGCATACGCTCGACCTCGTCATACTTCGCAAGGCGCATCAAATTCATGGCCGCACCATAATAGTAGTACGCTTCATTAGGTTCAATCGCAATAGCACGCTGATAATCAGCCAGCGCCGGTGCGAACATCTCACACGACTCGTATATCATCCCGCGCTTGGCATAACCTTCAGCAGAATTAGGCACCAACGCAATTAGTTTGTTGGCATCCTGGAACGCTTTATCATACTGCGCCGTGATCATGTACTCGAATGTGCGGTGCGAAAGTGCCTCCAAAAAGTCTGGCTTAAGCGCGATCGCCTGACTGAAGTCATCGATTGCATTAGTGCGCTCATCACGCATAGCATGCAACTGTCCGCGATTTTTGTACAGATCGGGATCGTCGGGACTCTTCTCTATCTCGTCCGTCCATTGAGTGAGTGTCTTATTGAGATATTTCTCTGGCCTGTGAAAGTTCGGCTGTGCCTCCGGAGCTGGCCGGGGAGTCATCATGTTGGCTACGAAAACGACTGGCACAAGCACAACAATTCCAATACCCGCGGCAATCGCTAACTTGGAAAACTTCTTGCGCTCCTCCCTCTTCTTGTGTTTACGCTCATGCGGGCGGATTGGGCGACCATCGCAAAGCCGCTCCAGATCGATGTGCAAATCGACCGCATTCTTGTAGCGATTGTCACGGTGTTTTTCCAAACATCTTCCAATCACTTCCTTCATGTCGGCACTCACGCCGATATTATTCGGCAGCGCCGGTGGATCTTCATTCAAATGCCGCAGAATTACTTTTACCGAATTCTCAGCGGCGAATGGCGACTTGCCGCTAAGCACTTCATACATGATGCAGCCGAATGAATAGATATCAGAGCGCGCATCAATCTCATCTCCGGTGCACTGCTCGGGACTCATATACAGGGGAGTGCCAAGCAGCTCGCCGGTCTGCGTCAGCTTTGTCTTGTCGGCTCCGTCCTGGTCGGAAATCTTCGCAATCCCAAAGTCGACAATCTTGACCATGTCGTTGCCTTCGGCTGTCTTCGTCATCAAAACGTTGCTGGGCTTAAGGTCCCTGTGCACGATTTGCTTTTGCTGCGCGTGGACGAGCGCCTCGGCAATTTGCATGAAGATCGGCAACGCTCTGGATTGAGGGAGGATGCTTTCTGCTTTCAACAGCATGTCGAGACTATCGCCCTCAACATAGTCCATTATTAAATATGGCGCGCCGTCGGTGGATGCACCGACGTCGTAGACTGACACGATATTGCCGTGTACGAGGGTCCGCGCCGCCTGAGCCTCGTGCTCCAGGCGTTTTGCCAAAATCTTCTTCTCCGCGACCTGCGGCGAAATCATCTTGAGCGCGAAAAGCTTCTGGGTATTGCGGTCCAGGACCTTATATACCTCCCCCATCCCGCCGGATCCGATGTGCGCCAACACTTCATAACGCCCGTCAACCAGGGTGCCTACGCTCAATCGCCCATCCGGTTGGGTCTGGCCGGAGCCAGGGGTGTCGCCGGTAACTTTTTCGTTGTTTTCTTGCATCTTCGGAGTGCTCGAGTGGGTACTTTAATCTTATGCCCTCCTGCCAGCCCCTTGCACGCAGCCTCCGCCTCTAATTTTTCGAGGAAAGCCCTTTGACCGCCGACAGCGCCGCATAACATAACCTCGCTATCGAGGGCATCAACGCGGAGAAGAAATTCTATTATCAAGTTTCCTTAGTTAGCAGTGCACTTGACAAATTTTCGGTCATGCAAGCGCGTGTCATTTCGACCCGCCCGCGGTGAAAATAAGCTTTCTCCAAAAGAGCTAACGCAAATCTACAAAACGTGAACGACCGGACGGTTTGTCACCCTCAATTACATCCATAAAATCCGCTTTCAATTTCTTCTTCCAATCCGCGTCGTCATCTGTTTTGTAGACTTGAAGTTTTGGAGACTTCTGCATCAGGTGCGCTTCATCAGATTTAGACAACACTCCTTTAGAAATACCAATATATCTGAGCTTGGACATCGTCGCGAGTGTCTCGATCACGTTTGATGTACATCCGGTTTCGCTGATAAATAGATAGGTGATCGAGTTATTTCCGCGCAAATGAGCTATTCCCCTGTCGCTTATACCTGGATTGGAACAAAGATTCAGCGAAAAGAGGTTGGAAAATGAATTGATCAATTCCAGGTCCTCGTTCTTCAAGTCAGTATTTTGAAGAGATAGAACGGTAAGGTTTGGAGAGCCACGCAGAGAGTCCAGCACCTTTCTCGAGTTCTTAGAATCATTCAGAAATAGAGCGCTCAAGTCTCTCAGTCTCAGGAGCCGACTGACACCGTCTGCGGTTATTTTTGTCCAACTTATGTCTAGTGCTTTTAAAACCGGCAACTGATTGAGCTTATCGATAATCGCATCGCTAACAAGACAGTGACTCAATTCCAGTACCCTCAGCGACTTAAGGCATCCGATATCCGTAAGCGTGGCGTCATTGACCGCAGCATTTTTGGAAAGAACAAGCTCGTCGAGGTCATCGCGATCAAATCTCGAGAACAAATGCTCATTTTGACCAAGTGCAATATCTTCAATCGAAAGACGTACATCATCCTTCAGCGGCACATCGATTTCGCCCTTTGCAGGAATCGGTCCGTCAATGCTAGACCATTTGATGGTCCCCATTCTCTCCTTGAAGCTGAAATGGCGCATGACAATTCCATCCCTGCCTGGGCGAATACTACTAAATTTGGATTTGTCTTTGATGGAACGACTTTCGTAGGGACTCACACGCGGAGCAAGCTGAATTAACTCACCCTTCTCCTCGGCCCTCGCTGACGCAGCTGCATCCCGCTTGAGTTTCTCAGCAGAATATTGCTCCATAAGAACGCATGCGATAACAGCCGATATTCCTGCACTTAGCACGCAAAGTCCGACCGTCTTAGCAAGAGACACTTCATTCCTTGACGTCTCAGTCGATTTTCTTTCCCCTACACTGATGGTAGGGGCCGAAATTCCCTGTTGCAGAAGGCTCAGATCGCGCGCCACCGCTTTTAGTGTCTGGTAGCGCTGTGCCGGATCCTTTTCCAAAAGCTTCGCAACTATATGCTCAAGACTTGCCGGAAATTCTTTTCCTAATGTTGCTTCCTTAAGGGTCGGTGGTCTGTCCGATTGATGCTTCATCATCGTGGACAGCGCGGTGTTGCCCAAGAATGGTGGCAATCCGGTCAAAGCCTCAAATATCACACAACCGACGGAATAAATGTCGCTGCGTGCATCGACCCCTATGCCGAGGCACTGCTCGGGACTCATATAAAGCGGGCTGCCAAAAATCTCACCGGTCTTGGTCAAACCCTGCGTATCAGATGTCTCATGCGTAGCCAGCTTAGCGATGCCAAAGTCGACGATTTTGACATTGAACGATGCGCTGCCTTCATGCGGTCTGACGAGAATGATATTGCTTGGCTTGATGTCGCGATGGATGATGCCCAGATCGTGGGCATATGCAAGTCCAAAACACACTTGAATGAAAAGCGGCAAGGCCTCCTCGACCTTCAGCGGTCCTTTCTGTTTGATCAAATCCGACAGCGTTACACCGTCGACGAGGTCCATTACAAAATACGGATGCCGATCTTCAAGCAGCCCGCAATCATGCACGGTGATCAGATTAGGGTGATCGAGCAAACTTGCGGCTTTCGCTTCCTGCTGAAATCGGCGCCAGGTAATATCACTGACATTTTCGCCACTGATAGTCTTCAATGCCATTTCCCGGCCGAGAGCCATTTGCTCGACGCGATAGACGATGCCCATGCCGCCACGTCCGATTTCATTCAGGACTTTGAAGCGACCGTCGACTAGCTGGTTTGGCTCCAGTTGAAAATGGGGCGCTGCGCGCACGGAATCAGACAGAAGGGTGGAGTCAATCTGTTGCTCTACAGCTTCTTCTCGTTGCTCAGACACGCGCCAGACACTCGCAAGATGC
>JAYRNY010000895.1:0-3354 GCA_041911975.1 bacterium
AATCGGAAAGAGAAGATTCCGATAAAGCAATCGACTATGCGACGGCTTTCCTGGAAGCAGCAGACGATTCCAATCCATTAAGGAAAGAAGTGGAAGCCAATCTGGCTAAACTCAAAAAGCAGCCCAAAAAAGGCAAGTCGAGCAAATAGCTGACTTTTGGGAAAAAGGGAACAAGACTGATATATATTAAGGAGCAGCAAGGAGTGTGAGATGAGCGTGAAACAGTTCAAAGGCGGCAGAGGAAGCGAAGGCGGCGGCGACGATAATTGGCCGCCGGCGGAAAGACCCTCATCGCGCCGTCCTATGGACGGAAACAAGCCGCGCAGCATCCAGGAAACTCAAGCTTGGAAGGACTCCACTGGCGGTCTGCAGAAGATCTGGCGCAATTACCTCAACCTTCTGGGCCGAACCTTCCAGCAATTGACCCGCGCCGAGCAAGAGCGCTACATCGAACGCTTTTCCATCACCATAGCCGTGGGCGCAGCCTGCGTCATGTCCAGCTTCTTCTACTGGTTCTTACCGCCCCTGGTCAGGGTTCTGGTCGTGCCTGTATTCATCGGCGCCGCCTGGTGGGCAGGAGCCAAGTTGATTGCTCCCCAGGTGATTGACCGCTTTGCCCAGTATTTGAAAGCGGAAGAGCAGTATTGAGCGAAGAGAAAAGCAACAATCGGCTGGTCAAAATCGGGGCTGCCCTGATTATCCTGGCCGCTTGTGGAATCATGCTGCCTGCCATATTCCAATACGTGGCTGGCATCGGCAGGATGGTGATACTAATAGTGGTGGCACTTGCCGCTGCCTACCTTTTGAATATGATGATGGCCAGACAAGCGATTAACAGGATGCGCAGAGCCAAAGCCCAGGCGGCAGGCGCGGAGCACTCATCTTCTTCCAATCCTGAAACGAACGGCAATAACGGCAATGACGTCGGTTCCGAAGTGCCTTCTGAATAAAGCCTCGAAAGCAGTCCGGTGGTTTTTCCCGCCCAAAGTGATCTACACTGATCACAGCCAATCTAGATCCCACACTCCACAGCGCCTTATTGAGGGCATTCGAGATGAAGCGAAAATCCGACATTTCACCAGTTCCCTTACTAGGCAATTCTCTGAGCATCGCCGCTGCGTTTTCCATTGCGGCTGTAATCTGGATGCCTGCTGAAGCGCAGCGCAACATATCTGCCGACCAAATGTATCGAGGCGCGCAGACCATGCACGGCAAGACATTGATCATTCCCATTGGTGTTGATTTTGAAGGACGTATCGATCATACGATTGGCTCGGAGTGCAGCAGACCGGGCGAAAAATTTGAAATTGAAATTTCCTCGCCGGTCCTGGGCAACGGGACAGAAGTCCTGATTCCAGCTGGTTCCGCCGTGGTCGGGGAAGTAGTCGAATGTATTCCCTCCAGTAAATTGCCTCATCAAAAAGGCTTTCCAAAACCGACAGGGAAATTGCGCGTTCAGTTGGCCGGGCTGCGCACCCCGGACGGCGTAACTTATCCGATGGTGGCCTCGCTTGCCGGTGAAACCATTGCCAGAGGTGGCGGCGGCGGCGGGCGCGGCAGGCGCGGCGGCATGGAAGCAGCCAACACGCACCTCGGGCATGGAGTCGCTTACGTGGGCACCCAGGCTGGCTTTGAAGCTGTGGCACCCGGTGCGGCGTCAAGGCTGAGATCCAGACCCGGTCAGCCTCCCAAGCTGGTCACTCCCAACGACATAATGCGCGATGCCATATATGGATCCGGTCAAGCCGGAACTGCCTCGAATACCGGACATCAACATATTCGCTCTCTTGTGAAGAAGAATTTCAATTTGTGGATTCTAGCCGGGTCTCCTCTGTCCATAAGAATCGACGCCCCCTTCAAAATGGGCATCGCGCCTGCGGCCGGCAGTACATCGGTTCTCGAGGCACCCATGGATGATGGCGAACGCATTGAAAGAAATGGCGGCAGGCGTTTTGCCAAACGGGGAACGAAAGTCAGCAATGAGCAAGACGAAGAAGATGAGGGCGGCGATCAACCGGAACAGCCGCTCATCCCTGACGTGCAGCAAAGGGGCGTAATTCCGAGCAACAATCAGCAGATGTTTAACGGTGGCGGCCAGGGCGGCGGTCAAGGACCAGGCGGCGGGCAGGGACAAGGCAGTGGGCAGCCGGCACCTCCCAGCCAGAATTTTGGCGGTGGGAATAGCGGGCAGCCTGGTACAATTCCATCCGGCGCAGCGCCCGATGGCCAGAAAGCGCCAGGCACCGACTTCTAGTACCTGAGACGGCTGACATGGATTCAAACGGCGAAAGACAAGAAAAGAGCGCAGGCTCGCTGCCCTTTGTCGTGGCGATTACCGGCGCTTCCGGCTCTATCTATGGATTAAGGCTGGTGCAATTCCTGCTCTCCAAGAATCAGCCCATTGAGCTTATCGTCTCGAAGGCGGCGCTCATGGTCATGAAAGAAGAGAATGATCTGACCTTCGGTGACAACCTGAAAGAAGATCTGATCAAACATCTCAATCTCTCCAAAGACGTGCCGCTGACCGTTCATTCGCTGACCAATTACGGGGCGACTGTAGCCAGCGGTTCATACAAAACCAGAGGCATGGCCGTAGTGCCATGCTCGCTCGGCACCCTGGGCTCGCTTTCCGCTGGACTTACAGAAAACCTCATTCACAGGGCGGCTGCGGTGTGCTTGAAGGAACGGCGTCCGCTCATGATTGTCGTGCGCGAAATGCCATTCGGGCATATTCAGCTGAAGAACATGCTGGCTCTGTCCGAAGCCGGAGCAATTGTTGCCTGCGCCTCTCCCGGCTACTATCACAAGCCCGAGACCGTGCAGGATCAAATAGATTTCGTCGTCGGCCGAGTGCTCGATCAATTCGGCTTCGACAATCAGCTCTTCAAAAGGTGGAAGTCGGACAACCAGGTGACTTTCAAATCGGCAATAGAGAAAACTGAGAACCAAACCGCCAATCTGGAGGCGGCCGGCGCAGGGCAGGGTCGTTCGCCTTCCCGGCTGAGAGTCAATGCCGATACTGATGCCGGCGGCGGAGCGGCGGGCTGATAGTTTGGCAAAGAAAGATCACGACAACAGCAAGAACGAATTGTTCAGTGTCGGGCAAGTGATCGGTGCGCTCGGATTGAAGGGCGTTCTCAAAGTGCGGCTGGAGACCAATAATCCCGATCTTCTATCATCCGTAAAAACCGTTTCTCTTGCCACCGCCCACGGTGCCCAAAGCAATCACCGCGAGGAAAGCATGAAATACGAAACAAGGCATATGCACGTAACACTGGAAGATGTTTGCGATCGCACCCAGGCTGAAAAACTTCTCGGCGCAAAGATTACCACCGAGCGCAAACAAATCCGAGA
>JAYRNY010000896.1:0-2107 GCA_041911975.1 bacterium
AAATACTCAATTCAGCATGATGTTCTTACTGCTGAGGAAGCCAGGAAGAGGTTTCCTCAATTCCAGGTGCAGGACAATGAGCAAGCATATTATGAATACGAGGCAGGATTTTTGCGACCGGAAGCGTGCGTCAGTGTTAATCTCTCGTTGGCTGGAAAAGCAGGCGCCAAGCTAAATCTCAATGAAGAGTTGTTGAAGTATTCAGAAGATGGCTCCGGCGTCAAAGTGGAAACAAACAAAGGCACATACTTTGCCGATCGTCTTGTTCTAACGGTCGGACCCTGGCTGCCTCAGATGATTTCGAAGGAATACAAAAACAACTTTCGAGTTTTTCGCCAGGTGCTCTACTGGTTTGATATCTCCGAAAGCTATGATCAGTTCAAGGAGGGAAGCTTCCCTGTTTTCATCTGGCCTGGTCAAGGCAAGCGCAGCATGATTTACGGATTTCCAGCCAGCCATGGGAAGGAAGGCGGGATCAAGATTGCTTCCGAGCAGTTTGAAGTTGAAACCACTCCGCAAACTGCGGAACGCGGCGTTTCGCAGGCAGAGATCGATGACATGTATGAAAGGTGCATCAAGCCTTGTCTTCCTGCAGTAGGAAAAGCCTGTTTGAAATCTTGTGTTTGCCTCTATACCATTACTCCCGACTCCGGCTTTGTGCTCGACTATATGCCCGGCTCGTCCAAAATCATTGTTTGTTCTCCATGCTCCGGTCATGGTTTCAAACATTCCGCAGCCGTCGGAGAGTGCTTAGCTGAGCTTGCCTTGCAGGGTAAAACAAGACTGGATATCGAAGCGCTCAGAATCGATCGCCGCGCACTTTTAAGCGCTTAGTGACAGGGGTTCTCGACTGCGGGGCTGGCAATCTCAGATTTTGTATCCTCGGACTTGATAATTTACATGGGTTAATTTGCCGGACAGCCCAGTCAGATCAGGTGTCGTATCAGAATCACGGCGCAGCCGCGTTTCTTCGCTTCATTGCGCGCTATCTCGGCTGCCGCCAAAAGAGTGGGAAGATCCTTGCCGTCCTGAGGGTAGCTGGCGATGCCGATGCCGATGGAGAGATTGCTCGCCTCTATACCAGCACCGGCGGCGGAAGTGAGCAGAGACACCTTGATATCCTCAGCCTGGCGCGCGACATCATTGGCATCCGCCCCGGGGACGAGCAATGCCAGCTCCTGGTTTTCATAGTGGGCTAGAAAACCATTGAAAATTTCCTGGATTTTGGCAGAAAGGACCTTGAGAAATTGTGTAGCCTTTGGCCGTGGCGCTTTACCTGTGCGAATCGGCTGGATATCGAAGAGAATCAGTGAGAAGGGTTTCTCTTTGGTTCGCTTGAACTCCTGTCCGAGAAGAAAGAGAAAAGCGCTGTAAGTCATGATGCCCGTCTCTTCATGAAGGAGCAAGCGGGAGACGAAGTCCAGCTTGCTCTGGTCGATTGCTTTCGGAGTAATCGAGAGCTTCTTGCGCTTTTCCTCGTCCTGTTCTACTTTGACGGCGCCGCAGCGAATTAAATTGGCGGCAATCTGTACCCACTGGCTGCGCTGCAACTGGAGCTGTGAGACGATGTCCTGGACGGTCTGTCCGCCATGGACTCGCAAGTAGAAGTTCTTGAGGAGTCCCATGTCTACCGGCTCGCCTTTGAGCATTAGCTGTTCAAAGTCGCGCTCGGCGATTTTCTCATGCACTCTTTTCAGCACGGACTGCATGCGAACGCCAGCGCGTTTCAAGAATTCGGTATTGTCGGACAATTGGATGCCTTGCAGCATCAATGTATTGAGACCTTGAGTAATCGTCCTTTCCTCTGTCTCAATCTTGGGTTCGAAGTGGAAGTGACCATCTCTCCAGCAGATCAACTGTAAAAGGCATTCATCACCGGTGCTGTGCGTGCCTGCGGCATGCACGGGCCTGCCGTCATCGAAAAACACATCGACTGAGGCAAGTGGTCGCTGTATGCGTAATCGCCCGGTCATCTGACCGAGAGACACGGACTGCAAGAGATTAGTAATGTGTACGAGGTCCAGGCTTCCTGTGAGATGCTCCTGCACTTGTGTGAGGCGTTCAGAGACATAGACGGGCACCGAATCGAACGTCGCCGTAACCGGGA
>JAYRNY010000897.1:0-13279 GCA_041911975.1 bacterium
CGTGACGCAACGCTGCGGCGAATTTGAAACTGTGCCAGGGCAGTACGCGGTCGTCTCCCCTGGCTGCGGAAATAAATATGGGTGGATACTTTTCTCCCATTTTCACATTATGCAAAGGCGAATACTTGCGCAAGTATTCGAATTGCTGCTTGTTGTCGGCACTTCCGTATTCGGGCAACCATGTCCATGCCAGAGTCGATCTGTGGTAACGCAGCATGTCGTACAGCCCGTTGATAATGACGCCCGCCGCAAATAGTTTTGGATAGCGCACAATCGTTGCCGCGGCCATCAATCCGCCGTTGCTGCCTCCGTACACGGCGATGCGCTTTGCGTTGCTCCAGCCGTTCGCTTTCAGCCAGTTGGCTGCCGCCGCGATGTCCTCGATGGTTTTGTTTTTCCCTTCGAGAATGGCGTCCGTATGCCATTTTGTGCCGAGTTCTCCGCCGCCTCGCAAGAGGGGCGCCGCGTAGACACCGCCCAGTTTCAGCCAGGCCATCACGTCATACGTGTATTCGGGAGTGAGTGCTCTGCCGAATCCGCCGTAGACATACAAAAGCACAGGATGATTGCCGTCGAGTTTGATGCCTTGCTTGTGCACAAGGTGCATTGGTATTTCAGTGCCGTCTTTGCTTTTGTATTTGACCAGTGTGGTTGTAAAACCTTTTCCAATGCCGGGCTTTTCAGATTGGAAAAAGATCGTCGGCTTGTTTTTCTTGGGCGCGAACTTGAAGACTGTCTCAGGATGCAGGTATGAGGTGGCTGCAACCAGGTATGTGTTGCCGTCGTCCACCCAGCGAATATCTGAGACGCTGCCGGAGAAGGGCAGCTTTAACTCTCCGTCGCTCTCTAGAGTGCTCCACTTATATTTTCTGACGCGCGAAAAACCGTTTTCCAGATACTGAATCAATAAATGATTGGTGCCTTCATACGCTGAATCAAGAAGGTGCGGTCTTTCTTTGATTGCTTCTATCGGTTTGCCGACGCGCTTTCTGGCTACATCAGCGGTTACTGAGATGATGCGACCTCTGTCTGCGTCTTTGTCGGTTATGAAATACAATTTTCCTCTTCTAGAGCAGAAGTATCTGTAGGATGCATCTGCTTTTGGGAAAACCGGAATCAGGTGATCCTTCGCGGCCCCTGATTTGAGCAATTGTTTGGCAAGAACAATGCTTTTGTCCGCTTCCTCCGTCCAATTCGTCAGCACTGCCAGTTTGCCGCCCAGGGCCACGGACGGTCCTATGTACCAGTTGGGCTTGTCCAGGCGGCGATAGATAAGCTTGTCGCTTGATTGCTTGGTGCCGACTCGATGCAGATAGATGGCAGGAAATCTGAGCAGCTCCGCGCGCTTGCTCTTGTGCTTCGGCTCTGTGTGTTTGATATAGATAAAAGACTTGCCGCCCGGCATCCAGAGCACGTATTCATGGATTAAGCCGGTAAGCACGTCTGTGAGTTTCTTCCTTGTCACTAGATCGAAAATCCGCCAGGTTTGCCATTCCGAGCCGCCCTGGGTGACTCCGTAGGCAACATGTCTTCCGTTGGAGCTGACTACGAAGTTCGTTATGCCTCCTTCGTTTGGAGCGAGCAATTCGGAAGGATGAATAACGATTTTCTTTCTCTTGCCTGTGGAACTGCACGACCAGAGAGCCTTTTCTGATGAATCCGGCAGATCGGCTACAAAGTAATACTTCTTCTTTATCGAGACGGGGACTGTTGGTTTGTGCCGGACAACGCTAGAGTCGATGGCGGAGTGAATGAGCGCTTTATTTGCTAGAGTACAGAGAAACAGCTCGGCATAATCATTTTCGCGCCTAGACCATTCGATGACTTCTTCAGAGTCCACTGATTCGAGCCACTGATAAGGATCGTCAAATGTCTTGCCGTGCAGCTTCGTCTTGCAAGCAACACGCTTAGTCTTTTTCACTCTGGCTTTTCTTCGCAACTGCGCAGAAAGGCGCTTGCTGCCTTCAATTACTCTTTTGGCGGCGGCACTCTTAACCCTGGTTCTGGCCAGCAGCTCTTCGATGCTATAGAAGAGAAAGTGCAAATCCTGCATGGATAGCTTGGTATTGCGACCTAGCAAGTCGACCGCCTTTTCAAGCTGTGCCAATGCCAGCGAGGTTTGGTTTTGCTTACCTTCGCAAACGCCCAGGCAGCAGCGCACCATTCCTTCGCGCCAGAGGCGCTGGAATCCTGCCGGTCGTATGTTATCCAGCGTCCGGCCAAACACTGCGGCTGCCTGTTTGTACTTGTGAGCGCCCATCAATTCGCACGCCATTGTGTAGCGGCTCAAGAAGAGCGATTCATTGCACTCGCTCAACCACTCTTTCAGCTTGTGCTTGTCGATTAGCTTGAGAGCTGCCATTGCCAGTCGCTCGGCATCGCGGTTGCGGCCCATGTTGCGGTAACAGGCGCTGGCATGAAGGATAGTGTCGGTGAAAAACTCGAAGTTTTTCTTGTGGTGAGCTCTTATGCGCGCCAGTGCATCATCGAGGTAGGGCAACGATTCCACATATCGCCCCTGTCCTGACAAAAGGGACGCCAGTGAGATTGAGGTACTAATCCGAAGCGCATGCCATTCTTCGAGCTTTTGGCAGACCGTCTGGCAGTCTTTGAGAAGCTTTTCCTGCTCAGCCTCGTTTCCGGCCTCCCTGGCCAGCATGATTTCGTCCCAAATCTTGTGGCAGCGGTTTTCAGCCTTGACTGCGGATGCAGAATCTTGGTCTTGGCGATTCTTGGCTACAGACTGCCTGAGCCGCTTGGATTCCTTGACTTGCCTGGCTCTCTTTGATTGGTTTGATTGAGCGGATTGCTTTGGCATTTGCCGGTTGGGACCTCTGCCTAATCTTACCGACTTGCCGGGATGCGTTCCTGACTGGACGATCTAACCGCCCATCCGAACGGTCCCCCTTTTTTGCAGGTGGAAAAACTGACTGGATGTCTTGCGCATCCCCCTTTTTGTTCGACCGCATTGGCACACTCTTGCACCTGAATACCCCTTTTAATTTTATTGCGACCACCGGATTGGCATGGGTGGATACCCCTTTAATTTCCATCGGAGGTTCTTGAAAAAAATCTCCGGATGCCCCAAAATTCACCCGTAATTGTGAGCGAATTTTGAGCTTTAGAAGGCGAAATTTGCAGATGCAATTTCCTTGTTGAGTCGACATTCGAGATAGACATTTCAGCCTGAGGCTCCACTGTTTTAACCCCATATCTACGATTCATGATAAAAGAATTCCGTTCTTTCAGCGAACCTACGATATTTACTAAGCTTTATAAAAGAAGGTTAACTAACCGCATTAGTAGATGTTGTTTTTGATGCGAAATGACAGTAAGAGCGCCGGCGAAAATTCGCTCAAAAAACGCTCGAAAAACGTTTAAAAACGCGTTCAAAAACAAGCTCAAAAAGTGCAAACGGCATTGGCAAAATCGCCTTTGAAAAAGCACGGAAGCACTTTCAAAATTGTGCTTAAAAACGCTGCAGAGTTTAAGATAAGCAGTTAGCTGGAAAGCGTCGCTTGACCTTGCTTGCGATTGAGAATCTGTTGTGCTTTGGCATAGATTTTTTCCGCTTCTTCGACGCGTCCTGTTCTGCGCAGCAATTTTGCCTGAGCGGAAAGCGCATCGGCAATGTCTTCATGGTCGGCCGGCAAATTGCCCTGGCGCAAGTGAAGTGCCTTGATAACCGGGGTTTCTGCTTCTCCGAATTTATCCTGGCGGAAATAGATCTCGCCCAGCATGCTGAGCGCATCGGCCAGTCTGAGCGGCGCCGGTAAGTCCGCGTTCTCCAGTACCCAGACGGCTCTTCGCATGAAGGGCTCGGCCTGATTGAATTTGCCTTGCACGCATAAAACGGCTGCCAGATTGGTCAAATCCGTGGTCAGTTCGACATTGTTCGTGCCCAGTTCGTTGAGTCGATTGACGAGAATGCGCTCGTACACTTGCTGCGCTTCCACATAGTTGCCTTGATCGCAGTAGCTTTGCGCCAGGCGCACGAATGCATTGGATAGTGCCGTCTTTTGATCGCTGGGTTCTTCCTCATCCGACCCATCTTCGGGCCTCTTGCCTGAGATTCCCTGTTTTACAAGGCTGGCCAGCTGCATTGCTTTCGCGTCTTCAGGCAAGATCGTTTCGCTGAACTTGCGGCGTTTGTCGGAGGAATCTTCTTTTAGCTCTTCTGCCTTGTTGACTGGAATTGCGCTTTCCAACTCATCTTCGACAGTGGGCAGGGAAGGATCATCCGAGACCAATTCCGGAATGGCTGCCGCCTCGCCGTCCATGCGCAAGCGCTTATTCGGGCTCCAACCCAGCTCTTTGACGGCCATGTCGAAATTGATTTTCTTGTTTTGCCTGTGGTGGAGACAATAGTCGAGTGCCGCGACGGCATCGTCTTGCGAAATCCAGCCTTTGGCCAGCAGCTGATAGCAGCGCAAAGTCGCCTGCACTGTCGGCGCGTCGGAATAACCGGTGAGCACGAGCACTTTGCCAACAATTTGCGGGCTCTTCGAGCTGAGGTCGAAAGCCGCTTGAATGTCTTCCTGATTGACGACGCGCGCCAGTGTCAAAAGCTTTTCATAGGTCAGAGTCGGCTTAATGTCCGGACGCTCGACTTTGGCACTTTCCATCGCCTCTTCCAAAGAGACCTTGGACTCGTGAATTTGCCCGAGGCACTCGGCAGCATTGAGCGCATCAAGCTGGCTTTCATCCACGCTCTTTTGCAGTTTGACTGCTGCATCGAGCAGTTCGCTCGTGATGAGCGACCGGTTAATCAGCACCTGACCAATTGGTTGCTGGTTGACAAGTCCCCACTCCAGAGCATTCATCACATCAGTTTCCGTCAAAACGCCGGAGAGCACGAGCATCTCTCCAAGCCTGATGCCGCGCCGTCTTGGCGCATCCGGCGGATGTTTCTCCGTCGTGCTTCCATCGCTGGGAGCTGATGGCACGCCGGCAGCCAGGCGCACAGCATTCACCGCTTCTTCCCGCGACAGCATCTCATCGCGCAGCCGGACTTGAATATCGAGCACGGAATTCAAAACCGCCTCAGTCATTACCTGGTGCAAGACCAGCATGCGGCCAAGCGGAAGACCGGTTTGCAAACTCTGTTCCATTGCCTTGGAGAGCTGGTCCCACTTCAGCACACCCGCTTCCAGAAGCAATTCGCCAAGCCGCCCTGTCGGCGCTTTCTTAACCGGCGCTTCCTCGTGATTTTCGAGCACCTCGCTGAATGAAGAGCCCATTTTGAAAGCGATCTTCAGGCAGCGAATGGCGAGGTTGAAATCGACGGTTTTATCGCGAATCATCGATTGAGCCATGAGTACTGACTGCAGGCTTTGAGGCGTAAGATAGCCGCACATGACGAGAATCTGGCCAATCTGCAGGCGCTTGCCTTTCGAATGGCGGATCGCTTCCTGCAGTTGGTCTTGAGTGAGCATGCCCGCCTGCAGGCAGATTTCGCCCAGGCGGATATTTGTGTTGGGTCTGCGAAATACTGATGTCACGCTCGAATCCTGATCCTTTGCCTGCCGAAAATCCGCCGGCGCCATTTGTGGCAGTCGGGCGCATACTATACGCCCCTTCAAAGGCCACTTATCTCGCTTTACCCCATTAAGGGGGCCGGGTATCGCCGCTTGCCTAGACATTGCTGAGATGTTGAAAGGTTGCTTTCGGGCGGCTGATAAAGGCGGCGAAAACAGCGCTAAATCGGGCATCGTAATCATGCGCGCAGCTCCTGCTAGGACTGATTGAAATTGTGCCGGTTGTCACGTGAAAAACAGCCAAAACTTTGAAGCTTGCAATGAGGTCAAATGCAGCCGAAAGTTTTGTCAAACTTTGCGGACGTGCGCGAGTTGCGGCGCCTCATGAGCACAGGTTGGCGAGTCTCATTTGCGCAGGTTGCGATAGTAGTAAAACGCTCGTCCTGACTGCATTCCTAATGCTCGCTGATGGAAGTGAAAGCGGCAGTATTTGGCGCTCTTCAGTTTTTGGATCGCGGCTCTGTCAGTAAAACCCGCATGAGAAGCAGCTTTTGGCTGTAAGCTTTCGACTTTTCGCCCTTGCGCTAGCTGCATGCGCCCTCTACACGTCCTGACACCGGTACTCTACCCGATGGTTTAGCTTGAACTCATTTGCTTTCCAAACTCATGAGTTCCTAGTCTAAAGGTCTCTTTAACCCCTCATTGACCAGACTAAGGAAATTCTTTTCCACGTAACCCAAAAACCTACGCACCGCTAGAAACACGCGTAACGCTCGCCTCTTCTTAGAGCGATGGGTTGGCACGGTCATGAGATTCGCAACTGTAACCATCTAACACGCTGTTCTTCCGACGACCGTTCGCAAAGGTTGCCGGAAAGTTCAGCCAAAGGAGAACAACCATGAGTTTCCCAGTCATTCTCGTTCTGATTGGGTTGGTTGCGCTGGCGGCTCTGCTCGTTCGCATGGCCACCCGCTCCAACTCAGGCAGCAATTCGCATCAGGGTCACAACCACGGTGACGCGGGATGCGGCTGCGGTCACGAGGACGGCGACGACGTCGCCAACCTCAAGGCCGACCCGGCCGAGTTCCATGCGGTTCACGCCGGCAAGGACACCCGCGGCGGCTGCAAGTTCGACCCTGCGGAAGAGAAGCGCGCGCGTTTCCTTCCCAAGCCGAAGATCGACGTCAGCAACCTGCCTGCCCCCGACGCTCGTCTCGTCGCTGCGCACAAGGGTGTCACCGTCGCCGGCATCACCGAGCACCTGAACATCCTCTCGGGTGAAGTGGCTTCGGTCATTCGCGGCAAGTCCGTGACGATCAAGTCGCGCAACAGCTACAGCAAGGACCTCGAGCTGGCGCTGTCCTACGTCGAGGACTACTACAAGGCCCTCGGCATCCCCGTCAAGCGCGTCGCCTATCAGGTGCGCGGCAAGACGTACTACAACATCGAGGCTGAGATTCTCGGCGCGACCGACCCGAAGAAGGTCGTCATCGTCTCCGGGCATCTCGACTCGACGATCGGCAACCCCTGGTCTGTGGAGAACACCGCTCCCGGCGCGGATGACGATGCCTCCGGCACCGTCGGCGTGATGGAAGTGGCCAAGTTCGTCAAGGACCATCCGATGGCGTACACCGTGCGCTTCGTCCACTTCACGGGCGAGGAGCAGGGCCTGTACGGCAGCTACAAGTACAGCGATCAGTGCGCCGCGGCAGGCACCGACATCGTCGGCGTCTTCCAGATGGACATGATCGGCTACTGCGGCAAGCCGGGCAACCGGGTCGACATCCACGACGGCGAGGACAAGAACGGTTCTCACGATCTGGTTGTCGTGCTCACGCGCGCGGCCGCTCAGTACAAGCTGGACTTGAACGTTGTCGACACGCACAACCACGCGGTCGACAACCGGTCCGACCACGCCGGGTTCCAGGACCACGGCTGGAAGGCTGTGCTGATCTCCATCGAGTTCACCGACGACGGCTTCGACCCGAACTATCACAGCCGTGGCGACAAGGTTTCAGCGATGAACCTGCCGTACATGGTCGAGATCATTCGGATGACGATGGCCGCCGTGGCGGACTACGCCAAGATCCAGAAGTAAGGCAAGCGCCGAACGCGTGTCTGCAATCTAGCGGTGCGGCAGTGCGGGTTGCGTGACCCTTGCCTGGATAGAAGTCGGTTCTCGAGTCGCGGGAGTGAGGCGTAGGAAACTATTGTCTTGCTCTTGCGATTCGGGGCCGGTTTCACTCAAACAGCCTCACGGCTGTTTGTTTTAAAACGGTTTTTATTATAGAAGATAGGAGCAATGTAAATTGGGAGGAGAAAACCAGATTGTGCGTGCAATTTTTACTATTACAAGCAGTATATAGTCGCGTTTTCGGAGCGGCGGCGAAAAGGAAAAAACTTGAACATCAGAGCGCCAATTCGGTTTGCTCTTCGACTTCGAAATTCAACTGAATTGCTTGCTGAAATCGTTCAGGTCAATCAGTGAAAATTGACCATGACCTGAAAGCGATTTCCATCGGCATGAATTGCTGGCGACGTTTCAACTCATGTTCAATTAGAGCGGAATCACTGAGCCCTCTGCCGAATGCTCCATCTGAATTCCAATCCTTCAACCTGAAAATTGTGGTCTGGAAATCGCCGATTTTCGGCAATTTTTGGGGTGGGCAATCAATCACTGTTGTCAATAGAAATTTGGGGGCGTCTTAACGCAGCGACCCCTTGATTTGCTGCTCAACCGTCAGCCTCTTGCAAATGTATATAGAATACTTAGTGAGTCCCGAGTTCGTTCAGGCCTCTCCCTTGGCTCGGCCTGACATCGTGTGTTGATAGATGCCAACATCTGGCGAAGATAGCAAAAAACAGTCGCAGCAGATCGCCGTCATCATCGGCGCTGGTCCTGCTGGGCTGACGGCTGCTCTGGAGTTGCAACGTCACACCGCCATCAAACCAATTTTGCTGGAGCAGACCGATTACATTGGCGGCTTGTCGCGCACCGTCAATCACAACGGAAATCGCATCGACATAGGCGGGCACAGGTTCTTCTCCAAGTCCGACAGAGTGATGCAGTGGTGGCTGGACATCATGCCCATGCAGGCGACGCAGGGTGAAACCTTGGTCACGTACCGAAAGGCGACGACTACTGTATCTTCCGGCGCCAATCCACCTGATCCGGAGAAAACGGATCGGGTCATGCTGATACGCAACAGAAAGTCGCGCATTTATTTCATGCGCAAGCTGTTTGCTTATCCCATCAGCCTCAGCCTGCAAACACTTTCGAATTTCGGCATGGTCAAAACGATCAAGGTCGGCATGAGCTATATGAAAGCTACTCTCTTTCCCGTGAAGCCGGAAAAGACACTGGAAGAGTTTCTCACTAACAGATTTGGAAAAGAACTCTATCTTACGTTCTTCAAGTCTTATACGGAAAAGGTGTGGGGCGTGCCTTGCCACAAGATAAGCGCAGCCTGGGGTGCTCAGCGGGTAAAAGGCTTGTCGCTCTGGAAAGCTCTTTTCCATTTTTTCAAAAACTTGTTCAATTTCGGCGACTCCGACGTCAGCCAGAAGAAGACCGAGACTTCGCTTATTGAGCAGTTTCTCTATCCCAAATTCGGACCTGGGCAGATGTGGGAATGTGTTGCAGAGCAGGTCCAAGAGCAGGGCGGCGAGCTTCACATGGAGATAGCCGTGCAGAACCTTCTTGTCGAAGGCAATCGTATTGTCGGCATTGAGGCGAAGGATAAGAAGACTGGTGAAATGCGCCTTTTCAGGGGCGACTACTTCTTTTCGACAATGCCCATGCGCGACCTCGTGCGCGGTTTGCAAACTGAAGTGCCGCCCAACATAAAGGAAATCAGCGAAGGTCTTGTTTATCGCGACTTCATTACCGTCGGTCTGCTGGTCAAAAGAATGACGCTCAAGGAAGACGGCGAGCCCAATCAAAGACTGGTTTCGGACAACTGGATCTACATTCAAGAGCCGGACGTGAAGCTGGGCAGACTCCAAATATTCAACAACTGGAGCCCGTACATGGTTGCCAATCCTGACAAAGTCTGGCTCGGCTTGGAGTATTTCTGCGACGAAACCGAACCGATCTGGACATGGGATAACGAGACTGTGGCTAAGTTTGCCGGAGAAGAACTCGAACGCATCGGCATGATCGATCGAGCGGATATCGAGGACTGGACGGTAATTCATATGCCGAAGACCTATCCCGGGTATTTCGGAACATACGATCGCTTCGATGATTTACGCCGATGGATAGACCGTTTTGAAAATCTCTACTTGGTCGGCCGCAATGGCATGCACAAATACAACAATCAGGATCACTCGATGCTGACTGCGATGGTGGCTGTGGAAAATATCGTCAACGGTGTGAATTCAAAAGACAATCTCTGGGAAATCAACACCGAAGAGGAATACCACGAAAACAGAAAAGAGCCAGTCAAAGCAACTTAGGCGGAGCGTAGCGGCGCATGGCTTCGACCGTTTTTGAAAGCCTGATTACAGGCATTATTCAAAACTATATTCAATACGCAAGGCCGGCGAGCCGCCGGCGCTCCAGGTTTACGAGATAATGCGCAGAAGATTGAGGATGCCGGCTTTCGCTTTGGATTTGTGCGCCGACACGCCACTGGCGTTGTTTATCGCGTCGAAATTGTCCTGATAATACTTGTAGGCGTCGCACAAAATCTGGGTGTTCGTCAAAGTAGGCGACCAGCCGAGGTCGCGTTTCAATTTGCTGTTGTCGAAAACAAAATTGGCGGCAATCATCCGGTAGTGATACGGACCAAGCGGCGATAGATTCAACTTGTTGAGAATCTTCATCGCCAGCACCGACGGACCTTCAGGAACACACCAGAGGCGCGGTTTTTTGCCTGCAAACAGCATCAGATCGCGGTACATCTCTCGCATGGTCGGGACATTGTCCGAGCCGATGTGATAAATGCCCGTGTGCTCGGATTGCAATGCCAGCAAGCAGGCGTTAGCCAGATCTTTTGCATAGATGAACGAATAGCGATTGTTGCCGTCGCCGACCAGATAGAGCCTGCGACCTTCGATGACAAAGTCGAAGAGAATGGTCAGCAGCCCAAGACGCCCTGCCGACATAATTGTCGGGCTGCGCAGAATGAGAGAACTTACGTCTTTATACTCTTCAAAAAGCTTTTCCGCGGCCAGCTTGCTTTCTCCGTATCTTTCAATGGGGTTGACCGGTGTGGACTCGTCGACAGGTTTGTCGAATCCGGTACTGAAAACGCAATTGGTGGAAATGAATACAACCCGTTTGATCTTGAGTTGTCTTGCACATTCCAGAATGTTTTTTGTGCCGTCTACGTTTGAAATCCACAAGCGATCAAGATTTTCCTTGTCGTGCGCAAGCATCGCTGCGGCGTGGATAATGCCGGCGATCTGACCGCTTTCGCCAATCTCACGCAGTGTTTCCATCAACTTGGCACCATCTGTGAGGTCAAGTTGGATGTTTCTATATTTGGAACTCTCTGCAGTCAGCCTGTCTATGCTAATCGCTTCGTGTCCCTGGTCGACAAGATATTCCGCCAGAACGGATCCGAAAAAGCCCGCACCACCAGTGACAATGATTCTCATGGAGCCTGTGTTTCCTTCTGCCGCCGTGCATAGATTACGCTTTCGCTGTCAGAGTATAGCAGCCGCCAGTTTGAATCTTTGGCCAGGCGCTGGGGCAGTTTCGTCGACGGCGGAAGGAAGATCCAGTCTATGTTGTACTTGTCGAGCAGCTGATCGCAATTGGGATCGTTGTTGACCATATGCCAGTAATTTTGCAGTAATTCATTGCCGTAAAGGTTGTAGCGGGGGTCGATGAATACCGGCGGGTTATTGCGCATTTTGTAAATCATCGTCGCGCCGAAATGCGGGTCGTTAAGCAGATTTCCGCTCGGTCTGTGCTCTTCGAGGTATTGAATTGCCTTGAAGGGTGGCTTGAAAGCGGCGCTTTCCTGGGGCACTTTCGGCGTCACTGCAAATGTGCACAGATAAACGCCGGCGCTGACTGCCAATAGGCAAGTGGACGGCCACATCGGATTGAAGGGATTGGTCATTTTAGAGAGATATGACTCTTCTTCATTCCTTTCGCCGCTTGAATCCGCGCCTGGCTCTGCCTGAACTCCGCTGCCGTTATGCTCCATCACGCGGGCGCGGCCGGATGATACAAACAGCCCGCACATGGGAATGGAGCGAACGGTTTTCAGCCCGCCAAAAATACCAAGCGGAATCAGTCCCCTGAAGAAAAGATCGCCCTGCTTGAGCGGCACGCGCAAAGACTTCACGAGGTCTCTCAAGCCGGTCAAAATGAGAAGATAGAACGGGACGAAAAATGGATTTAAGGCGTTGCTCAGTTTGATTGGCTGCATCTCATTGTTCGTGTCATTGAATGGTCCGAACACATTGGGAATGTAAGCCCAGAGCCCGTATCCATAAGGATTTACAAGGCTGACCAGCAGGCAGACAACAGTGAGAATCGGTACTGTCCAGTTGAATGGTTTCCCCTTCAAACCCGGCACAAATCGCTCAGCAACCGCGCATGCGCTATAGAAACCCGGGATGAGAAACCCGACCATGAAAAGCGTATGCAGGTTGCTCCAGAGGCACATGAGCAAAGCCAGAATTGCGATAAAGTCCCAGCGTATTTTAGTATTGCCGGTAGTGGCAATGTTGATGCGAACCATCATTTCGAACCAGATGGCAGTGAGCAAGAAGGAGAAAACTTCCGGGCGTACAGCCAAATGTGACATCGAATTGAGCAGCGACAAACACACCAGGCTCATTGCCGCGCCGCCGCGCAAACCGCACAGATGCGCAATTCTGTATGGAAAGACGACGAACGCCAGGCAGAGTATGATGCCGTCGAAAATGAGTAAGCCGGTCAATCCCACTGTCGCTTCCAGCCCGTAGAAGATTACTTCGGTCAACCACTTTTCAATGACATACTGAACCGGATGGTAGTGGGTCGTGTAAGAGAACGGGTCGGTTGCCGGTAATTGCCCGTGTTCGATAATCCAGCGCCCCCCGCCCAAGAGGAAGCAAATGTCAGGCTCCTTAAAGACAATACCGGTAATGCAAGCGCCGTAGAAGACCAGCAGGCCCAGAAAGAGGAATATGGCAAACTGACCGACCAGCCTCAGGAAATTTTGTTCGGTTGCCGGGGGCGCTTTCTCATTTTGAAGGTCCGCTGAGTCGGTCATATCTGAATGTACAGCCGGTAAACTTTCGCATCTGACATTTTTGCAACATCGCCCCGATGACCCAACTACGATAGCACAAGACTTTGTGGCGCCGATGCCGCGCCAGTGGTGTGTTTGCAGGTGTGAGCTTAAGTGAGTGTTAGTAACCGTAGAGATGTAGAGGGGGCGCAGGAGGAATCTAACCGCATAAATTGAATGAAAAACGGGGATAGTTTGTATCGAGAGTTAAAAACCATAGGTTTCTCATTTGGCAACCTATTCCATTGGTGTTGTCTGACCGGCAACTTCGACCGTGCTTTTAAGCGAGGCAAGCATGAAGGAATTAACGAAGACCACCAGACTTGGCGATTTGCTCTTGCAGTTCGACGTGATTACTGTGGACAAGCTTGCCGAGGTGACTGTGCAGGCGGCACGGATGGGAATTCCTCTGGGAAAAACCCTGGTGTTGTCAGGATTGCTTACGATGGTGGAGCTTGAGAACGTGCTTAAGCTTCAATCAATGGTGCGCGCCAGCAATCTACCCATCGACGTTGCTGCAGATGCGTTTCGACTGACCAGGACGGAAAACCGTTCTCTCGGCGATGC